>DATLFM010000037.1 GCA_035541015.1 Candidatus Thermoplasmatota archaeon | reverse complement strand
GTCCGGGTTCACGACCGTGAACGGGCAGCCGCTCTCGCCGCACGCGCACGCCTACGTCAAGCAGGCGCTCGAGCTTTGGTGGCGCGGGGGCCCGCTCGACATCCGCGTGACGCCGGGCCTTCCAAGCCCGCACGAGCTTGGAAGGCCCGGCGTCACGCGGATGTCGAGCGGGCCCCCGCGCCACCAAAGCTCGAGCGCCTGCTTGACGTAGGCGTGCGCGTGCGGCGAGAGCGGCTGCCCGTTCACGGTCGTGAACCCGGACGACGATGGCCCGGCCGTCACCTTCGTGCGAAGCGGAATGGCCACCGCGATCGCCGGCTCGCCGTACACGACGGCGTGCTCCCCAAGGAGGATGCACTTCCCGGGCGCCGACGCCGACGCGACGGGACGACCCGCCGCGAAGCCGGCTTGCGCGACGTCGCTTGCGACCGACACGCGAGTAGCAAGCGGGCACGGGACTAAAAAGCAACCGGAGTGCTGCGGCGCTTCGCCATCAAGGCTTGGCGCAAACACGATGCCTCCGCGCGGGCATCCCCCACGCATGGCAACCGCGTCCCCCTCCGAGCGCGCGCGCAAGCCGAGCCCGGAGGCCCAAGCCGGGCGAGCGCGACCCGACGGCGGCCGGTGGGCGCGCGTGCTTGCGCAACGCTGACGGCGACGCGCGGCCGCCTTGCGAACAGGGACATCCTTGGCGCACCTTTCAGAAGCGCGCAAAGGCGCTCCGGTTCGATGACACAGGGACTGGCGATCGAGCGCCCCTGGTCGAGCATGCTGCGCGAAGGCGCGAACCACGTGGTGCAAGTCTACCGAAGCTCCCCCTTCCTGCACGAAGCCGTTGCGCTGTGGGCCGAGCAGGCGGTCGAGGACGGAGGCGGCGTCATCCTCATCGGCTCGGCGGCCAACCTCGTGGCCGTCCGAACGCGGCTTGAGCACCGGGGCCTGCCGTTGCGGGAGGCGGAGCGGGAGGGCCGTTTCGTCGCGCTTGACGCCGAGCACTTCATGCCCTTGTTCATGGTGAACGGCCGCGTCGACGTTGAGACCTTCGACCGCGTCGCGGGCGCGATCGTCGATCGGATGGCCCGCGCCCTGCCGGGCCGGCCGCTGCGCGCCTGGGGCGAGATGGTGAACCTCCTTGCCTCCCGCGGCAACCCGGAGGAGGCGCACGTGCTCGAGGGGGCGTGGAATCGCTTGATCGACCGCTCCCGCTTGCAGCTTCTGTGCTCGTACCAGGCCGACGCGCGCGATCCGTACGGCAGCGCGCCCTTCCGCCGCCTGCTGGAGACGCACTCGCACCTGCTTCAGGAAAGCAACGAATCGGTGACCGAGGCCCTGCGTCTTGGCCCCTTTGCGCCGGCCTTCTGGATGGCGCTCGGCCACGCGTCGGTGGCCGCGGGCCTGCCGGAGCCCGGGGCGGCCTTGGTGAAGGTCGGGTCCTCGGACGACGGCGGATCCTAGAGCGAAGCCTCGAAATCCTCAATCTTCAGATCGAACGTGTCCGGGTTGTCGAGCTCGCCGCGGGCGCGCAGGATTTCGCGCGTCAGGAGCCAGTACACGAGCGCGAGCGACCGGCGACCCTTGTTGTTCGTCGGGATGACGAGGTCGACGTTGCGCGTCTCGTTGTTGGTGTCGCACAGCGCGATGATGGGGATGCCGACGTTGAGCGCCTCGCGCATGGCCTGCACGTCGCCCGAAGGGTCGTTTAGCACCATGACGCGCGGCTCGGTGAACTGCGAGGTGTTGGGGTTCGTGAGCGTGCCGGGCATGAAGCGGCCCGCCATCGCGTTTGCGCCCACGCGCTTGGAGAGAACCTTGATGGGCTTCTGGCCGTACTGGCGCGCCGAGACGAGCATGATCTTGTCGGCGGGGAAGCGCGCGAGGAACTTGGCCGCCGCGCGGATGCGCTCGTCGGTCTTCTTGACGTCGAGGACGTACAGCCCGTCGTTGCGGACCTTGTAGATGAACGGCTTCATGTCCGCCGTCTTGGCCTGCGTGCCGATGTGGATGCCGCAGGAGAGGTACATGTCCTCGGGGACGAGCGGTTCGTAGTCGCGGGGCAGTTGGGTCTGGGTTTCCTCGATCGCGTCTTGCGCCATGGTGTTCGCCATCCGGTGACCGGATTTTTATCGTGAGGTGAGGCCGCGCCAAGGCGGCGGGAAAGCAGCGCCAAGACAGGGATTCCCCTTTTTAAGCGTTTGGGGCGCGGGAGCAAGAGCGGCGGGCTTTCGCGGCTGGTCTTGCGTCACCCCGTCGCAAGCCACGTCGCCACGACGCCCTGCGCGTCGTTGTTTTGCGCCTGGCCGCTTGCGCACGGGCCCGTGCAGACGTCGACGACGGCCGCCCACGGCCGTCCGTCGGGCCCGATTGCGATGTCGATGAAGTCGCCCACGGCGCCGTCGAAGCCGGCGATCGGGCCGGAGCGCTCCCGGGCCGCGCAGCGGGACCCGCCGCAGACGCCCCGCGCCATGGGATCCGACGGATCGTTTGCGCGCATCGTCTCCACGCGCGCGACTCCGCCCGGCTCCGCCTCGATGCGCGCGAGGTACACGTGCCATGCGTCCTCGTCGTTCATGGCTCCGTACTCCTTGTCGGCGGCCGTGCCGTAGTACACGGCCGCAATCGTTCCAAAGCCGGCCGCAAGCGCCGGGAACGCGGCGGTCCCCACGTCGGGCGGCGCGACGTTCACGGCCGGCGTCCACGTGCGCCCGCCGTCGAAGCTCGACGCGAGGTAGGGCTTTCGGTCCTTGGCGATCCAGAGCGCGTGCACGGAGCCGTCGTCGGCGACGCCGATCGACACCTCGTCGTCGCGGATGCCGTTCAGGTGGTGGCCCGTCACGCGCTCCTTGTCGATCGCGACGACCGTCCACGTGAGGCCGTCGTCCTCCGAGATCGCGACCGACGGCACGCCGCAGTGGGCCCGGGGCAGGTACAGGATGCCCTCGGGCGACGCCACGCCGTGACCCGAGAGGCCGCTGCAGAACCCGGAGGGGGAAACGCCCTGGTAGACGAGGGGCCGCAGCGCTCCGAACGTGAGCCCACCGTCGGCGCTTGCGGCGCAGGCCGTGTCGGCCAGGCGGTTCACGCAGTAGTGGACGAGGTTGGGATAGCCAAGCGTGGGAAGGAGGCGTGGCTTCGAAGTGAAGATCGTCTGGTGGTCCTGCGCGCCCACGGGATGCCCGCAGCCAAGCGGGTTGTGCGTCCAGGCCTGCCCATCGTCGCTGAAGCTAAGCGTGCTGCACACGAGCACCTGAAGGTCGCTCACGAAGACGCGCCCCGTCGCCCGGTCCACGTGCACGTACGGGTCGCCGCTTGTCGGCGGAAACGCCGCGCCGCCCACGCGGGGCGTGGCGTCCTCCCACGAAAGGCCGCCGTCGCGGCTTCGGGAGAGCAGCCGGAGGGAGGGATCGGGCGCGCGCAGGCTCTTGGCGAGGCTGCTCACGTAGAGGACGCCATCGGGGGTCGCGCCGATCGTGGGCTCGAAGGCGACGGCGCCGGTGTACAAGGCGAGCGCGGAAAGTGCGGGGACCTCAGGCGCCGGGGGGAGCTCGGCGAGGTCGACCCCTTCCTCGCCGCCGGCAGGCGGCGGGGCAAGGCATCCTGCGAGAAGCAGAGCGAGCCCGGCCGCTGCTGCGGCGCGGCCCCTCGACGCGTGGGCTGCCATCGACGATGGGGGCTTCGGAGCAACGATAATCCTTGTGGTGGTTTCGTGGGTTTTTTGACGGCGCGCAGCGGACGAAACCACTACCTGCTCGCCATCGCGCTTCCGCCCGTCTCGGAGCGGCCGTGCCGTTCCTCGATCCGGATGAGCTCGTTGAGCTTCGCGATGCGCTCGCCGCCCACGGCGCCCGTCTTGATGCCAAGCGAGCCGAAGGCGACGGCCACGTGCGCGATCGTCTCGTCCGTCGTCTCGCCGCTGCGGTGCGACACGACCGTCTCGTAGCGGTTGGCGTGCGCGTGCCGGATCGTGTCGATGGTGCGCGTGAGCGTGCCGATCTGGTTGGGCTTGATGAGGATCGCGTTGGCCGCGCCCTTCTCGATGCCTACTTTCAGGCGCGCGAGGTTCGTGACGAACAGGTCGTCGCCGACGACGTGGCAACGCCGGCCCACGGCGCGCGTGAGCTCGATCCAGCCGTCCCAATCGTCTTCCGCAAGCGGGTCCTCCACGCTGTAGAGATCGAACTCCTCGACGAGCCGGGCGAGGAACTTCACCTGCTCGCCCGTCGACTTCGCGCCGTCGCGGTAGCGGTACTTGCCCTCCTTGTACAGCTCCGTCGCGGCCACGTCGAGCGCCGGACGGATGCGGAAACCAAACTGCGATTCGGCCTCCTCGCACGCCTTGGCGACGATGGAGAGCGCCTCCTCGTCGGGGATGGGCGCCACCCAGGCGCCCTCGTCGCCCTTGCCGATGGCTGCGCCAGGCAGCCTCTGCTTGAGAAGCTCCTTCACGCGCTTGTGGACGAAGGCGTTGGAGAAGACGTTGTCCTGCGCGCGCGGCGACAGGCTCACGGCCATGAACTCCTGGATGTCCGTGCCGCCCACCGCGTGCGCGCCGCCTCCGAGCACGTTGCCAAACGGGTGCGGCATGCGCGCCGGGTGGTGGCCACCCAAATACGCATACAGCGGCGCGCGGATCGACGCGGCCGCCGCCTTGGCGACGGCCAGCGAGACGGCCGTCGCGACGTTGCCGCCCAGGCGCCGGAAGTTCGGCGTTCCGTCCACGGCGGCCAAAGCCTCGTCGACCTCGCGCTGCCGCAGGGCGTCCTTGCCCAGGAGCGCGGAGGGAAGCATCTTGCGCGCGCCCGCCAGGGCCGCGTCCACGCCCCCCTCCGGCCACGCCGCGACCTCGTGCGCGCCCGTGGAGGCCCCGCTTGGAGCCGCCGCGCGACCCGCGGCGCCCCCGGCGAGCACGACGTCGACCTCCACGGTCGCCTGGCCCCGGCTGTCGAGGATCTTTCGGAGGAAGACCTGCTCGATCGCGGACATGGGCGGCCAATCGGTCCGCCCTCCTTTAAGGTCTCGGTGGATCCAAATCGACGTTCCGCCCCCGGCCGGTTCCGGCGCACACAGCGTTTTGTGCTGGAAGCGCGTTTCGAGCCTGCATGGTGGTCGAGTTCGATCCGGCCCAGTTCGCCCGGCTTCAACCCCGACACGCCGTCCAGTTCTACCAAAACGAGGGGCACATGGTGAAGGCCCTCGTGGCCTGGTGCGAGCGCAGCCTGCGCGTCGGCGGAGGCGCCGTCGTCGTCGCGACGGAGCCGCACCGCGCCGAGTTCAAGAACGGACTGCGGCTCTCGGGCCTCGAGCCCGACCGGTTCCTCGACGCGGGCCGTCTGGCGCTCCTGGACGCGCGCGAGACCTTGGACCGGCTCCTCGTGCGCGGCCAACCCAGCGCCGAGCGGTTCGAGGTCGTCGTCATGCCGATCGTGCGCGACCTGCAACGCGCCGTGGGATCGCCCGACAAACCCGTTCGCGCCTGGGGCGAGATGGTCGACCTGCTCTGGAAGGAGGGGGAGTTCGACGCGGCCTCGGCGCTCGAATCCCTCTGGACAAGCGCTGTGCGCGCCTCGGGTATCGAGCTCCTCTGCTCCTACGACGTGAGCCGGCTCGTCCTCAAAAGCGACCAGCGGATCGTGCAGGCGAAGTCCGAGCACACGGAGATCGTGGTCGCAGACGAATAGCCGTCGAGGCCTTCAGCGGACGAGAAGGCCCTTCTCGGACCGGACGCCCGGCCAACCCACCGTGACCGAGCGAAAGCGCATCGGATAGTCGTAGCCGATGGAAGGCTCGGCCTCGCGGAAGTCGGGCGCGAGGCGGCGCGGGGGGCGCCGGCGCAGGCGGGAGAGTCGGAGCGAGCCGAGCATGTCGGCGCGACAGGAGCGTTCCGCATACTTGGCTTTTCCTCGCGAGGTCGTACGAAGGTTGGAGCGGCTTGCGATGAATGATCATCGCAGCCCTCGACCAAACAGCGCGCGCTTTTGCCTCTTGAAGTTGCGCCTCGTGCGGTGGCCGTCCAGGGGAGCCCGGACCAGCCTATAGGCGAACCCGGAACGCAAGTTTTCGCGGTCTTGGCCCAGGCCCGTGAAGCGGGCGCTTTTCGGAAGGCGCGCGCCGTTGGTGGTCCATTGGGAAGCCTCTGAATCGCCCCGCAGCTTCCACGATCGAGGCTCGGCGCGGGCCACACCGTCGCCTCGGGCGCCCGCTCGCGCCTGCGGCGCTCGCTTCGCCGAGCGCTTCGCGCTCCGCTGCGTGCTCGCATCGGCTTCCGGCCGTCGCTCGGAGCTTCGGGAGCCTTTAAGCCGCGAAGTTGTTTCCCCTCTCCGAAGCTCGCGCGGGCCTGCGGCCCGCGCTCGGGCGCTCGTGGAGCGCTCGCGCGGCTCGCGCTCCCCCGGCGCCTCCTCGGCGGCGGCGGCGCCGCCGCCTCGTCGGGTCCGTGGGGTAGCTTGGTATCCTTGGGGCTTCGGGAGCCTTAGACCTGCGTTCAAATCGCAGCGGACCCATCGCGAATCGCAGCGGGCCTTTGCCCGGCTATTCGTCGCCGGGCTGGGCCTGCGACATCCAGCACTGGACGTGCATCCGCAGGTGCGGCGAGACGAGCGGGTCCACGGTCGTGTTCGGGTGCGAGGCGATGACGACAAGCTGCCGGTTCGTGTCGATGCGGGCGTCCTGCTCGTGCACCTTGTGGCCGCGCGGATGGTTCATGAAGATCTTGCCGACGGCCACGTCGCCGTTCTCGAGCGAAGTGACGTTGATGGCAAGGTCGTCGTCCATGTCTTGGGCCAGGTAGACGGCCGCGTTGTCCGAGCCGCCGGGCCACGACACGCCGTTTTCGCCCCAGATGGACGTGATGTTGCAGCGGACGCGGTTCGTCGAGAGCGTCTCGGTGACCCACTTGCCGTTGCGGAAGACTTGGTGGCGGAACGTGGAGGTGATGTTGCCGGCGGGGATGCACGCAAGCCCGCTGTTGCTCTCGCCGGGCTGCGTGGCGCAGCTTCCCGCGCCCACGGCGCGGCCCGCGCTGTCCTGGCCGGTGACGCCTTGGATGGTGGCGTTCCAGAAGTTTTGGCCCTGCAGGCTGACTTGGATGGGCGCGATCGTGAGCGCGATGTCGAAGTTGTACACGATGACCTCGCTCGCAAGACCCCCGGAGGGCACGAAAACGAGCGCGGACACGGCCAGGACTCCCAGAAGCTTCCTCATCGGACCACCCCGCGGTCCTCTGTCGACAGTGGCAAATGCCATTTGCGAAAACGGGGATGTCAAAAACGGTGTCAAACCAGACACTAGGGGCAAAAGGGGAAGTTTGCCCCTATCGCGCGTACACGCCCGCGGGCATGCGCACGCCCGAGGCGTGGAGGAACGAGCCGTTCCCGTTCCGCGCGGCGCGCCGGGGATCCACCCAATAGTGCTTGGCCCACGGGATGAACACGGTCTCCTCGCTCCACTTCACGCGGCCGCTTGCGGCATCGTGGTAGACCCAGAAGGCTCCGATCGTCACGTCGAAGCCCGTGTCCTCCGTGATGCGCACGGTGCACCCGGCCTTCTTGTGGTAGTCGCGCCAGATCCAGCCCACGCGCTTGGGCGAGGCGTACGTCTTCTTGCGGACGCCAAGGATGAGCTCGAGCCAGGCGTCGGCGCCGCTCTCGAGGAGGGCGTTCCGGGCGTAGGCGAGGTCGTCCCGCGAGAGGGCCACGTGGTTGTTCGTGTGGCTGTGGAACTCGCCGACGATGCGGTAGCCCAGGCTGTCGATGGCGCTGCGAGCCCGGTGGAAGGCCGCGCCGTTTCCCGGCTCCACGGAGAAGACGCGCCGGGCGGCCGTCTGGATGGGGAACGCCACGTCGAGGGCCATGACCCGTTCGGGCTTCCCGCGGATCGTCCGCTTGCGCGGGTGGCCGATGAGCATGCCGGTCGTCTCCCGGTTGAACACCTCGATGGAGCTCTCCACGAGGCTCAGGAAACAGGGGGGGTCGACCATGACCGGCAGCATAGATACGGTCCCGTAGACCGTCCCCGGCTTCTAGTTTTGGGGCTGGGCCGTCGGGGAGTTTATGGCCTCGGCAACGGGCGTACCGGCGGCCGGAGGCCCCCTTATCAAGGCCGGTTTTTCCTCGGTTTCCAGGGGCCGCCGGACGAGCTTTGCCCGGTGGCGGGCGAGGATGGCAAGCGCCCGGGGGCCAAACGCGAGGAAGAGGACGGCGTTGCCGACCGCGTGCAGGAGGTCGAACGGGAACGAAAGGGCGAGCACGAGGGCAAGCGACGAGAGCGTAAGCGGCGCGTAGAAGGCGAGCCAAACCCACACGTCAAGGAGCCACCCGAACGCAAATCCCCAGCCCGCGCCAAAGGCCGCCCAGGCGCGAGGCCCGGGGCGCCACCGCGCAACGAGCGCGCCGCTTGCGCCGGCAAGGCCCCACGCGAACGCCTGGTAGAGCGTCCAGGGCCCTTGGCCAAGCGCGACGTTCGAGGCGACGGCTGCGACGGCTCCCACGAGGAAGCCCGCCGGCGCGCCGAAGGTCGCGCCCGCGGCGACGACGAGGAACGTGACGGGCTGCACGCTTGGGATGGCCGCAAAGGGCACGCGAGAGGCGGCGGCAAAAGCGCCCAGCATGGCCACGAGCGAGACCTCGCGGACGGTGGCGCCGTCCTCGGCAAAGCGCAGCGCCGCCGCGACGACGGACATGAGGAACATGCCACTGAGAAGGAGCGCCACGACGGGGCCGCCGGACAGCGAGACGCTCGGATCTGCAAGCGGCAGCGCGAGGGCGGCCGCTCCCAGTCCCACCGCCGCTGCAAGCGCCGCGCCGCTTGCGCGGATCACGCGGGGACCTCCACGGTCGCCGGCGGCTCCTCGGAAATGGTTCCGGCGTCCAGCCGGACGACGCGGTCGGCGACCGCGCGCGCAAGCGGCAGGTCGTGCGTTGCAAACAGGACCGCGCCGTCCTTGCGCGCGGAGGGAAGCAGCCGCCGGAAAAGGTCGAGCTTCGTGGCCGCGTGGAGGCCGCGCGTGGGCTCGTCGAGGAGAAGGAGCGGCGGCGAGCCGGCCAGCGCCGCGGCAAGCGCCACGCGCTCCCGCTCGCCGCCGGAGAGGTCGCGCGGGTGCTCGGAGGCGAGCTCGGCAAGGCCCAGCCCCGAAAGGACGCGCGCGGCCTCCCGGCGCGCTGCGTCGCCACGCCATCGGCGGGCGGAGAGGGCGGCGAGGACCTCGCGCTCGACCGTGTCCTCCAGCAGGTGGTCGTTCGGGTTCTGGAAGACGGCGCCCGCCTTCTGGGCGATCGCGGCGGGATCGGCGCGCGCGGGATCGAGGCCGGCCACGCGCACGGAGCCGTCCGCGGGCGCGTGGAGTCCCAGCGCCACGCGGAGGAGCGTGGTCTTGCCGCTGCCGTTCTCGCCCGTGAGGGCTACGACCTCGCCGTGGCAAACGCGAAGGTCCACGCCGTCGAGGACCGGCCGCTCGCCGTGACCCGCGCGCACGCCTTGCAGCACGAGAAGGTCCGGCTGCTTCGAAGCAAGGTCGGCGTGCCGGCGGCGCGCTTGGGTCTCCGGAAGCAGCAACCCCAGGGCGCCCGCCGTGGCCGCGAAGTCCGAGCCGTTTGCCGGCCCGTCGTAGACGATCGCCCCGTCGGCGAGGAGGACGGCGCGCGTCGCGAAGGGGCGCACGCGGTCGAGCCGGTGCTCGGCGAGGACGACGGCCGCGCCCGTACGGCGGCGGGCGGCGTCCAGGAAGGAAAGGAGCCGCTGCGCGGCCGATGGCGAGAGAGCGCTCGTGGGCTCGTCGAGGAGAAGCACGCGCGGGCGCATCGCGAGGACCGACAGCGCGGCGAGCCGCTGCTTGGAGCCGCCGGAGAGCTCGTTCACGTCGCGGTCGCGCTCGGCCCAAAGGCCGTCCCCTTCGAGCGTCTCGCGGACGCGCGCCTCCAGCGTTTCGGGATCGAGGGCGAGGTTCTCGGGTCCGAAGGCGACCTCGCGCCCGACGGTCTGGGCGACGATCTGGTCCTCCGGGTCCTGGAAGACAAGACCCACACGCCAGGCGAGGTCGCGCGGGCGCAGCGCGTCGGCGGCCGCGCCGTCCACGAGCACGCGACCGTCGAAGCGTCCGCCGTGGAAGTTCGGAACGAGGCCGCAGGCGGCGCGAAGGAGCGTGGACTTCCCGCATCCGGAGGGCCCAGCCACGAGCACGAACTCGCCCGGTTCGATCGCAAGCTCGATGCCCCGGAGCGCCCGACGAGGAGACTCGCCGTAGGCGAACGAGAAATCCTCGAAGCGGATCACGGAGCCTCCTCCACGCTCGTGCGTCCGCGCGCAAGCGCGGCGAAGGGAAGCGACCCGGCCGCGGCGGCAAGCGCCGCCCACGGCCCCGCCGCAAGCGCAAGCGCCGGAAGGATGGCCATGCAGGCGCGGGCGGCGTCACGGCGGCCCAGCCGGACCGGGCGCCAACGCGTACGGGGCCCGGCGCCAAACCCGCGCGCCTCCATGGCCTCGGCCAGCCGGGCGGCGCGGTCGAGCGACGTCTCGAGGAGAGGCATGGCCAACGCGCCGGCGGCTCGGGCGCGGGCCAGGAAGGGGCCGCGGTCCCACGCCACGCCCCGCGTTCGTTGCGCGTCGGCGATGGCCCGGGCGTCCGAGGACAGGACCGGCAGGAACCGCGCGGCCAGGGCAAAGGGAAGGACCGCTGTCGGACGCAGCCGGGCCGCAAGGGCGCCGGCGAGGGCGTCGGCGTCGAGCGCGCGCGAGAGCACCGCGAAGGCCGTGAGGACAAGAGCCATGCGGAGGCCCATGGCCAGGGCAAACGACAGCGACTCGATCGTCACCTGGAGCCGCCCGAAGACGGGCAAGAGGAAGTCCGATCGCCACAGCGTCTGGCCCGGTCCCAAGGGCAAGAACGGATTGAGGAGCAGGAAGACGACCGCGCTTGCAAGCGCGATGCGCATATGGGCCCGCCACGCGGCGCCGGCGCGCTCGGCCCGCACGACGGCCAACGCCCCTGCCGCAAGCGCGGCCAGCACGACCGGATCGCCCGTGAGGAATGATGCGACGCCAAGCGCCGCCGCCCAGACGAGGATCGGCGCGGGGTGGCCCTTCACGGCAGGGCCTCCACGGAATCCCCCTCGAGGACCACGGAGTGGCGGTGCCGCAGCCGTTCGGGCGCGTCGGAGAGGACGGTCGCGGCCGCGCGCACGGCATCGGGGTCGGGGCCGACGATCAGGAGCACGGCCGCGCGCATGGCCCCGACGCCGCCGTCGGCCCACGGATTCTGCGTCGTCTGCACGACGGCGCCCGCCGTGACACGATGGGGACGGCCCCGCGCGTCCAGAAGCTCGACGCCCGCCTCGTGCGCTCGCGCGAAGAGCCCGAGCGAGGCGTGCGGCGCTCCCAGTTCCGAGATCAGAGGATCGGCGAAGCTTCCAAGCAGGATGAGATGAGCGTCCCCGGAGCGCGCGACGGGATCGGCCGCAAGCTCGGCGAGGGGACGCGCGCGCGCCCGGGTGCCGGCCTGCCGCAGCGCGTCGGCGAGCGCGGCGGCCTGCTCGGCCAGACCGGCGGCGTGCCCGATTTCGACCGGCAGACGCACGGGGCCTTGGACAAAGGGCCGCGGGAAGGCGCCGGTGAAGGCCGGGAAAATGAGGCTGTATTCCCACGAGTGGTAGTCCCACTGCACGGCGTCGCCGTCGCGAAGCTCGAGAACGGCCGCGCCCACGTTGGCGTGCAGGCCGTTCACGTAATAGAACCAGTCCAACCGCTCTCCGCGGCCAAAGCCGGAGCCGACGCCGTCGATGGCTTGCACGAAGCCTCCGCCGTAGGACCGCTCGACCGTGGCGACCGCTTGGAGCGCCTCGATCACGCTTGCGCCGCCGAAGATGGCGATCTCTCGTTCGAGGAGGAGCGTCTGGCCGAAGTCGCGCGTCACGACGACCGTGACCGACATCGGGGCGTCGGCGGAGGACCCCAAGCAGCCGGCTAGGACCGCGGCCACGGCAAGCGCGCCCCAAAGGTCCCTCATGCGCGCCTCCGGCGCGCGGCGAGCGCGAGCGCCGCGATGCAGGCTGCAGCCGGGATCGGGATTGCATGATCCGGTTGCGCGCCCTCGGACTCGCGCGTCCGATCGGACAGGGTGATCGCCTCCGACGCCTCCTCGAGCGGTTCGGTCAGCGGCCGGCCGGGATCGAGCCACGCGCGCGCGAGGTCGCTTCCGAATCCCTGCGAATCGAGCGCGCGCAAGACCATGGGGCGCGCGCCCCGGGCGGGATCGAACGAGGCTTCGATGCGCCACGATGGTCCCGGCGCTTCGTAGACGCGACCGTCCAGCCACCCGAAGACCGTGATATCATCCCCATCCTCGTCCGTGGCGAGTCCTTCGACAAAGACCCGCTCGCCGTCGACGGTGGCCGAGCGCACGTGCAGCGCGGGGCGGCGGTTCTCGCCGGAACGCTCGGGTTCGGCGGCCGGCGCGGGGCCGGCGGCGGGTCGGGAGGCTGGTGGCTCTTGCGCCAGAGCCGCGGGCGCCTCTTCGGAGGGCGCCTGCGTTTCGTTCGCCGGGTCGACGACGTGGAAACGCGCGACGGCGCGCGCAAGGGCGCCGTCCTCGTCGACCACCTCCAAAAGGACCTCCGTGTCGCCCGCCGACGGAGCGATCGCCTCGATCGAGGAGCCTTCGAACGACGCGTCGCCCCAGCGCCAGCGGACGACCGGCGGCGGCCCATCGGGATCGTGTGCCTCCGCGGTCAGGCGCACGGGCGCCCCGGCCCGCGCGGGCGAGGGCAGGACGGTCACCCCGGCGATGCGCGGCGGAAGGTTCGCGACCTCGATGGTCCCGCTCGCGGTCGCGACGCCGCCGTCCGAATCGGTCACCGCGAGGACGAAGCTGCGGGCGCCAAGGCTTTCGAATCGCCGTTCCGGCGACGGCTCCGACGACACGTCGCCGGACCCGAAGTCCCACCGCCACGACGCGATCGATCCGTCCACGTCGCTCGCTTCGGCATGCAAGCGAAGCGGCGAGACGCGGTCGGCGGTCCACGCGGGCGCAAGCGAGAGAAGCGGCGGGCGGTTCTCGACGACGATCCCGCGCGCGGCCGTCGCGACGGCGCCGTCCGCGTCGCGCACGGCGAGGCGCACCGTGTACGAGCCCAGCGACCGGAACGCGTGCTCGGCCACGGGCGCGTCGGTCCAGCGGGTCGCGTGCCCGTCGCCGAAGTCGAAGCGCCATGCGACGATGGTTCCGTCCGGGTCCATGGACGCAAGCCCGTGGAACTCGACGGTCGCGTTGCGGAACGCGCGCGCGGGCGCGGCAAGCGCGGGGACGGGCGCCGCGTTGCCCACGACAAGCGTCTGGCGGGCGGTCTTCAGGAGGCCATCCGCGTCGCGCACGGTCAGCGTGATTTCGTGCGGCCCGCGATGGTCGAAGCGATGCGAGACGGCCTCGCCTTCGCCCGCGTCCGCGCCGTCCACCCGCCAGCGGTACGACAGCGGGCCGCCGCCGGGGTCGAGGGCAACGGCCCGCAGCTCGACGGGCGCGGCGGTGGACGGCTCCGGGGGTGACCAGGCGATCTTGGCGCGGGGGGCGAGGATGGGAAAGGGCATGCCGCGAAGCGCCGGCACGACTTGCGACGTCGCCCACGCGTTGGCGGTGGTGGCGCCGGGCTGGAATCCGAAGCCGCCGCTGGGCGCGCGGGAGGCGAGCAGGAACGCGAGCGGGTCGCCGCCGCTCTTGCGGTACCGGGGCGCGAGCGGGTCCTCGCCGACGGCCAGGATGCCCTGGACGGCGAGCGCCGTGCTCTGCGTGTGCGCCGTCGCGCCGTTGGTGAATCCGCCGTTCTCCCGCTGGTTCATCTCCAAGAAGAGAAGCGCGCGATCGACGGTCGGATCGCCCCGGCTCAGGCCGAGCGCGGCAAGGGCCATGAGCGCCGCGCCGGTCGTGTCGGCCTCCACGAACGCCTGCGGCGCGGCTCCGAATCCCCCGTTTGCGCCCTGCGCCGAGCGGAGGTACACGAGCAGGTCGTCGAGAACGGGCCCGAGCGCCGGCTCGTCCAGTCGCGCAAGAGCGAGGGCGGCCCAGATCGCGTGGTGCGTCTTGCTCGGATCGCCCATCACCTTCGGCTGGACGGCGCCGTGGAAGGCGACAAGCGAGGCAGCCCAGTCGTGGCCGTCGAACCGCCGCGGGTCTTCGCCGGCGGCAAGGAGCGCGAGGATCGCCCGCGCATGGTCCGTGGGCCCCGATCCGGTGGCCGAGGACGAGAGCTCGCCGCGGCGATCGCGCAGCGCCTCCAGCGGCGTGGCGGCGGACGGCGTGAGGCGCCACGCGTCGAGGTCCTCTCCCGCCGAGGCGGCGGCGAAGGAGGCCCACGAGGTCGTTGCGTGCCCGCATCCCGAGTCGCCCGCCACGCAGCCGTCGGGCTGGAGCTTGGCGCGAAGGAACCCAACGGCCTCGCGAACGGGCGCTTCGGACGGTTCGAGGGGAAGGCCGCCGTGGGCTTGCGCGCCAAGGAGGATGGCCAGGGCGGCGACCGCGGCGAGGTACGGGCGGGCGCTCATGCGTCAGGGGCCCACGAGGTGCACGAGCTCCAGGCTCTGCCCGCTCAGGAGGTCCATGTCGTCGATGCCGACCCACGATCCAAAGCCGTCGATCTGGAGGAGCCACCAGCTCGCGGGCCAGCCCGCCTCTGCAAGCCCGTCGACGCTCGTCACGAACCGCCCGCAGCACGACGAAGAGCCAAACTCCCAGCCGGAGACGCATCCGCTGGCGGCGGCCGCGTCGAGCACCTCGCCGCCGTCCACGCGGAAATCGCCCGTTGCGTCGGCGACGGCAAGCACGCAGCCGGCCACGCCGTCGAGGCCGTTGAACGACGGGTCGGCGACGGGGTCCACGATCCACACGGCCGGGTTGCCCACGAGCCAGTGGTTCGGCACGACGAAGCCTTCGGGCGCGACGCGCAACGTGACGAGCGCAAGCACCTCCAGCGGCAGCGTCGCCGCGTTGTTCGACTCGTCCGCCTCGGCGACGGCTTCGTCGGCGTCGGCCATGACGGCAAGCTCGTGCGAGCCGGCGCGCGCGCTCCACGTCCCGGACAGGATCGCGCTCTCGCCGGGCGCAAGACCGGCGACGGCCTGCTGCGAAAGCGCCACGCCGTCCATCGCAAAGCGGACGACGAAGGGGCCCGCGGGGGCCGTCCCGGCGTTGGTAACCCGAGCGTGGAAGGTCGTCGCGTCTCCGGCCCACGGTGACGCCGGCTCCGAAGCCAGAAGCTCGACGCGAAGGTCCGGCAGTTCGGAAACGGCGAGAGCGGGCAAGGTCGCGGCGACGAGGGCCAGGCAGAGGAGCGGGGGGACCAATCTCATGGAAATCAACCTCACTTGATTTTTGTCAAGCCAGCTTTCATGCCGGAGCACTTTCTTAAAGGTTGGCCGCCCGCTTCGACTGCAATCGCCTTCATTCGAGCCGGCCGTCGGCGCCTCCGCTTTTAAGTAGCGCCGTTCGCTTCCCCGCTCCCATGGCCCCGCCGCTTGCCCTCTCGGACATCGAGCAGGCACGCAAACGGCTCTCCGGCGTCGTCCTGCAGACGCCCCTCATCCGCTCGGCCACCTTCAGCGCCATGACGGGCGGCGAGGTCTGGATCAAGCAGGAGAACCTCCAGAAGACGGGCTCCTACAAGATCCGCGGCGCGTACAACCGAATCGCGAACCTCCCCCCGGAGACGCTTCGTCGCGGGGTCGTCGCGGCCTCGTCCGGCAACCACGCGCAAGGCGTCGCCTACGCCGCAAGGCTCCTCTCCGCGCCCGCCACGATCTTCATGCCTCGTTCGACGCCGCTTCCCAAGATCGAAGCCACGCGGGGCTACGGCGCCGAAGTCGTGCTCGAAGGCGACGTCTACGACGAGGCCTACGCCGCCGCGCGATCCTTCTGCGAGCGGGAAGGCCGCACGTTCGTGCACCCCTTCGAGGACCCGCTTGTCATGGCCGGGCAAGGCACGGTCGGTCTCGAGATCCTCGACGAGCTTCCCGAATTCGACGTCTTCGTCTGCCCCGTGGGAGGCGGCGGCCTCCTCGCGGGCACCGCGACGGCCATCAAGGCCAAGCGCCCGGGCGTGCGCATCGTCGGCGTCCAGCCCGAAGGCTCGAACGCCATGCACCTCTCCTTCCGCAGAGGCGCGCTCACGTCGATCCCGTCGCCCATGACGATCGCCGACGGCGTGAGCGTGAAGCGGCCCGGCGAGGCGACGTTTGCCATCCTCCGCGCGCTTGCCGACGACGTCGTCACCGTCTCCGACGCGGACATCGCCCGCGCCATGATGCTCTATTTGGAGCGCGCGAAGATGGTCGTCGAGGCGGCGGGCGCAGCAAGCCTCGCGGCGCTTCTCTCCGGCGCCGTGGACGTGCGCGGCAAGCGCGCCGTCGTGCTCGCCTCCGGCGGAAACGTCGACCTCAACACGGTGGGCAAGATCATCTTCCAGGGCCTGCTTGCCGAAGGCCGCTACGCGTACCTCGCCGCCGTCCTCGAGGACAAGCCCGGGCAGCTCGAGCGCCTCCTGCACGTCGTCGCGCAGGAGGGCGCGAACGTCATCAGCATCAACCACGACCGCATCGCGCCCGAGGTCCCCGCCGGCTGCGCGATGGTGGAGCTCGACCTCGAGACGATGGGCCGCGAGCACACGGCCCGCCTGCGCAAGGCCGTCGCGGCAGCGCGGTTCCGGCTGGTCGAATGACCGCGGGCGACGGCTACGACGTGGCGATCGTCGGCGGCGGAGCCGTCGGCGCAAGCGTCCTCAAGCACCTGTGCGAGGGCTTCCGGGGCCGGTTCGTGCTCCTCGAGAAGGAAACCGGCCTTGCGCGCCACACGTCGGGCCGCAACAGCGGCGTCGTCCACAGCGGCTACAACCAGAAGCCCGGCACGCTCAAGGCCCGCTTCGCCGCCGAAGGCAACCGCCGCATGCGCGCGTACTGCGCCGCGCGCGGCGTGGCGCTTGCGCCGGTGGGCACGCTCGTCGTCGCGCTCGACGACGCCGAGCGCCGGACGCTCGACGTCCTCCTCGCGCGCGGGCGGGCCAACGGCGTCGAAGGATTGCGCCTCCTCGACGCAGTCGAGCTTCGGCACCGCGAACCCCACGCGGCCGGCGTGGCGGCGCTCCACTCGCCGCAGGGCGCAAGCGTGGACGCCGTCGGGTACGTGCACGCGCTTGCCGAGGACGCGCGGCGCGCCGGCGGCACGATCCGAACGGGCGCGCCCGTCGTGGCGCTTTCCGAGGACCGAGGCGGCCACGTCGTCTCGCTGCCGCGCGAGGCCGTGCGGGCGCGCGTGGTCGTGAATTGCGCGGGCCTACACGCCGACGCGCTCGCGCGGGAGCTGGGCGCAAGCCGCGAGCACGCGATCGTGCCCTTCCGCGGCGAGTATTGGGAGCTTCGGCCGCCGCGGCGGTTCCTCTGCCGCAGCATGCTCTACCACGTACCGGACCTCGACTTCCCCTTTTTGGGCGTGCATTTCACGCGGCGCTTCGACGGGCGCGTGATCGTCGGCCCAAACGCCGTGCTCGCCTTCGGACGCGAGTCGTACCGCATGCGCTCGATCCGCCCGCTGCAGGCCGTCCGGACGCTTGCGAACCCCGGCTTCCTGCGTCTCTTCCTCGACTCGCGCTTCCGCGCCGTGGCGCGCGCGGAGCTGCGAAAGAGCCTGTCGAAGCGGGCGTTCCTGGCCGAGGCGCGGCGCCTTGTGGCTTCGCTTCGCGAAGACGATTGCGTGCGGGCCTTCGCGGGCATCCGCGCGCAGCTCGTGCACCGTTCCGGACGGCTCGAGGACGACTTGTTGATCGAAGAGCGTGGCCTGTCGATCCACGTCCTGAACGCCGTGTCCCCGGGGCTTACGACCTCGCTCCCGTTTGGGGAGCACGTGGCCGCCCGCGCCGCCGAGCTTGCGGGGCTTCCTGCGCGCGCCGCCTGATTCCTGCGCAATTGCGCAGTAATTTTCGGGGGGCCGCGCAAGATTCGTTCCAACTTTCTCGCACGCCGGGCCGTCGACGCCCACAAGATTTAAGATGGCGCACTCCGAGCGGGGGTGGGAGAGTTGGCCTTGAGGACGCTTGCGGTCGCGTTGGCCCTCGTCGTCGTGATTTCGGCGACGGCGGCGGCCGACTCGGTGCACCTTCCCCTGGGCGCGCCGGGCAAGTCCGCGCTTCCCTCGAAGGCAACGTCGGCCCAAGCGCCTCCGGCTCCTTCGGTTCCGCTGGCGCCAGCCGCCGAGGAGCCGCCGACGCCGTTGGCTTCCCCGTCGCCAAGTGATCTCCTTCCGCCGGTCGGCGCGCTGCCGGGCCCAAGCGAGGGGTGCGGCCTTTCGCACGTCAATTCGCCGGGCCCTTGCAATCCGCTGTACGCGCACTCTCCCTCGCCAAACCCGAAGTGCAATCTCGTTCACCACTACTCGCCCCTCTCGCCCTGCAGCCCGCATTACGTCGACCCCGGGCGGGTTCCGGAGGTCGCGAAGGCGGCCGCGATCCTTTTTGGCGTCGTGGCCGAAGGCTTCGAATGCGACACCGTGCGCAACCGGAACCTCGTGGGGCCGCCGGAACGCGTGCCCGAAGGGGCCCCGAATCCGCCGCTTCCGGCCGGCTGGGGCCTCCACGCGAGCGATCCGCCCGCGCGCGTCTGCCGCGACTCGTCGCGGGCGCCGCCGCCCTCGCCTCCGTCGGCCGCGGGCGGATCGGCGGAGCCCGCCGACGACAGGCTTGCGTCCCTGCGGGAGGTCGACCGCGCCGCGATCGCGCCCGCTTCCGTGCCCGCCCAATCCGCGCCCGGCGGCGCCGCTGCCTCGTCGGGCGAGCCGGCGGGCGTGCGCGCGGCGGCGAGCGCGCCGCTCTCCGCTTCGGCTCCTCTGGCGTGGTGGCTCCTTCTGGCCGGCGCCGTGCTCGCCTTCGTGCCCCTGTGGGCGCTCTACCGCCGGTTGCGATCGTGCGACCTCCTCTCGCAGCCGACCCGTCGCGCCGTGCACGACTTCGTCCTCGCGAATCCCGGCACGACGACCGGCGCGGTCGCCCGCGCGATGGCGATGGACCACCGCGCCGCCGCGCACCACCTGCGGCTTCTCTCCGAAGGCCACTACCTCGAGGCCGTCCGCATCGGACCCCGCTTGCGCTACTACCGGAACGGCGGCTCCTTCGGGCGCGAGCAGAAGCGCGTGGCCGTCGCGCTTGCCCATCCGCGCTCGCGCGAGGTTCTGGCGCACCTTCTGCGCCACCCCGGCGCTGGGCTTGCCGGCACGTCGCGCGCGCTTGGGGTCCCCAAGAGCTCGGCCAAGTTCCACCTCGACAAGCTTGCGGCCCTCGGGCTTCTCCGCGGTGGCGCGATCGCGCCCGAGGCCCTCGACGCCGTCGCGGCGGCTCTTCTGGAAGGCGGACGGCCCGGCGGGACGTCCGAGGCGGCACGCGCCTGATCACGGGTCCGAGCAGTCTCGCCGGTAGCCGCACCGCCGGCAGAGGAGCTCGCAGTGCCACTCGACCATGCCCGGCGCGCCGCAGAGGTCGCAGGCGAACTCCGAGACGTTCACGCGACCGCCCTCGGCCGCGCGCCGCAGACGGCAAGGCGCGCGACGGTCGCGACGTCGTTTCCAAGGAGCGCGCGGCACGCGGCGGCCGTGTGCTCGTAGCGCGCGGCGATCGTGCGCGCGTCGTAGGCGGCAAGGTGCGGCGTCAGGAGGACGTTTGGGAGGTCCGCGAAGCGGCGAAGGTCGGGCGGATCGGGCTCGCCGGAGAGCACGTCGGCGGCAAAGCCGGACAGCCGGCCGCCGCGCAGCGCCGCTTCGACTGCGGGCGCGTCGAGAAGCGCGCCTCGCGCCGTGTTCACGAGCGCGGCTCCGGGAGGAAGCTTCGAAAGCTCGCGGGCGCCCAGCATCCCGCGGGTCGTCGCGGTCAGCGGAACGTGGACGGTGAGGACGTCGCTTCCCGCCAGAAGCTCGTCGAGGGAGCCCGCCCACCGGAAGCCGGGAGCGTCGGAGAGCGTCGGGTCGCGCCGGAGGTCGTGCCCGAGGACACGCCCGCCAAGCGCAAGCACGTGGCGCGCGACTCGCGAGCCGATGCGGCCGACGCCGAGCACGCCAACGGTGACGTCGAGCAGCGAGCGTCCGGCAAGATCCTCTCGTTTCCAGGAGCCCTCGCGCGTTCGGAGCGCGCCCTCGGGCATGCGGTGGAGGAGGGCGAGGATCATCGAGACGGCGTGGTGGGCCACGGAGTCCGTCGCGTACCCGTGGAGCGAGAGCCCCGGCAGGCCGCGGGAGACGAGCCAGGCGTCTGGCAGGTGGTCGTAGCCGTCGGAGCGCGTCACGACGCCGACGAGCGCGGGCATGCGCGCAAGCGCCGACGGCTCGACGCGGTCCATGGCCGAGACCGCCAGCACGCGCACGTCGGAATGGACGTCGGAGGTCGCCTCGGAAAGACCCTCGCGAAGCACGCGCGCGCCCGGCAAGAAGCCGCGCGCGATCGACTCCTCGCTCGCCGGAACGCGCGTCAGGAGCACGTCCTCGAAGCTCGTCACGTGCCCGAAATCGCGGCACGCCTATATACTCCCGGCGACGCTGTTTTGTCGTGCGGATCGTCTCCGTCTGCCCGTCGAACACCGAGATCGCCTGCGCGCTTGGGCTCTCCGACGAGCTCGTGGCGCTCGACGACGACAGCGACTTCCCGAAGGAGGTCCAGCACTTGCCCCGCGTCGGGAAGGACCTGCAGATCGACGCGGCGAAGGTCGAATCCCACGCGCCCGACCTCGTGCTGGCCTCCCTGTCGGTGCCCGGCATGGAGCGCGTCGTGGAGAGCCTCCGGGCACGCCGGCTGCCCGTGCTCGTCCTGGACGCGAGGGGCTGGCAGGCCATCCTCGACGAGATCCGCCTCGTGGGCGAGCGCACCGGGCGGACGCGCGAGGCGCGCGAGATCGTCGAGTCCATGCAGTCGCGCCTCTCCGTCGTCGCGGCTCGCACGCGGGGGCGTCCCGTCGTGCCGTTCTACTTCGAATGGTGGCCGCCGGGCCCACGCATGGGCCCCATCGTGCCCACCCGCGACACGTGGGTGAACGACCTGGCCGCGGCCGCCGGCGGCCGCCACGTCTTTGCCGACGCGCCCGGCGCGTCCATGCCCGTGGACCCAAAGGACGTCTTCGCCCGCCGCTTCGACCACGTGTTCGTCTGCTGGTGCGGCACGCTGCAGCGAAAGCAGAGCGTGGACCGCGTCGCGGGGCGCGCGGGCTGGACGGAGCTTCCGGCCGTGAAGGCCGGCCGCATCCACCTCCTCGACGAGGGCGTCTACGGGCGCCCGGGCCCTCGCGTGGTGGAAGGCGCCGAGGAGATGGGGCGCATCCTTCACCCCGACGCTTGACGCCGGGCAGAATCGTTTATGAGCATGGCGCGGGATGGACGGCCGATTCCAATGAAGGAGGTCCTCGAGAAGCGCCTGCGGCCGCTCGTCGGCGCGGAGCTCATCGTCGTCATGCAGGACGACCGCTCGTACAAGGGCAAGCTCATCGAGTTCGACGAAAACTGGCTCGTCCTGAGCGACGTGACGGAGGGCTCCGCGCAGAACCTGCGCGGTTGGGAGGAGGCCGCCGTCTCGTCCGGCATCGTCGAGAAGTACATCACGATGCGCGGCATCATCAGCGAGGAGAAGGACAAGACGAAGATCATCCGCCTGAAGGAGGTCGTCCTCAACCTCCATCGGGTGCTCCGCATCTGGCCGCTTCGGCCGGAGTACCTCGCGAAGCCCGAGCACATCCACGTCGAGGGACGCGGCCACTAGACGTCAAGTCGGCGTGATCGGGGCCTGCGCGTCGCGCGCGGGCGCAAGCTCGGCGTTCTCCACGACCGTCATCGCCACGACCGCGTCCACGAAGTCGGATTCCGACAGCGCGTCGCCGTAGAGCTCCAGCAGCGCCTCGGCCACGGGAAACCGAAGGTCGCCGTCGCGCTCGCCCCGGGCGACCAGGCGCGCGGCCGACCGCATCATGGCGGCCTGCCAGCGCCGGGTCGTCCGGAAGCGCGCCCCCTCGCGCCGGAGGATGCCGTCTTCGCACAGGCGCGCGAGGATCCGGTCGCGGTTCTCAGCGTCGTGCGGGGGCGGCATGCTGCGTCGGCTTGGCGGCGTTCCTCTTGACGAAGCTCACGATCTGCTCGGTCTCCTTCCGGAAGCGGTCGTAGTCCGTCTGCTGGCCGTTCAGGAACGTGCTGCCGAACATCGTAACGCCCGACATGAAGTTGGCCTCCGCGATCTCCTCGTCCGTGGCCCCGTGCAGCCGCGCGCCCTCCGTGTGGAAGAGCGTGCAGTAACGGCAGCGCGTGGCGCCGGAGACGGCAAGGCCGATGAGCTCCTTGTACTTGTTTGGAATCTTCGTCTCGGCGAGGTAGAAGTCGCGGAACAGCCCCCAGAAGGGCGCGATCCCGCTCGGCGGGATCTCCCGCACCCACTCGGGCACCGTGCCGAAGGTCTGCTCGATCTCGCGATACACTTCGCTTGGCGTCTGCGTCTGGACCATCCTGCTCACCCGCGCCGCGAGGACCGTATGCCCGGAAATACGCGCGCAAGGGCGCCGTCGCGAGTAGCGCCGCAAAGTCCTTCCGCACGAGGGCGCAAGATCGTCTCGTAGGGGCCGGCAAATCGACGGTCAGACGCGGAAGCTCGCGTTCGTCCCCGCCGTCGGCATGACGGGCGTGCCGTGCTCGGGCGCCCGGATGCGGACCTCCGGCGGGTCCTCGCGCTCCCAGCGCCGCAGGATCGAGTAGTACGTGTCGCGCTGGGCGGGCGCGTGCCCGGCCGCCCGGATGAGGCGGCAAGCGTCGCGCGGCGTCATCGAGAAGACCGTGCCGGCGGCCGAGATCACGTTCTCCTCCATGAGCACGCCGCCCCAGTCGTCCGCCCCGAACCGCAACGCGACCTGCGCGATCTTGGGCCCTTCCGTGACCCATCCGCTCTGGAGATGCTCGACGTTGTCGAGGTACAGCCGCGAGACGGCCATCGTCCGAAGGTAGTCGTCCGCCGTGGTGGGCGGCACGCGGAGCGGGACGCGCTCGTCGTGCTGGTAGCTCCACGGAATGAAGGCCGTGAACCCGCGGCGGCCCGCGCGCCTCGACGCGTCCTGCAGCGCGCGCACCGCGTCCAGGTGCTCGATGCGCTCCTCGATCGTCTCCACCGTTCCGAACATCATCGTGGCCGTCGAGGTCATGCCAAGCTCGTGCGCGGCCCGGTGGATCGCAAGGTACGTCTGCGCGTCCGTCTTGAGCGGGCTCACCTTGTTCCGAACGCGGTCGACGAGGATCTCCATGCCCCCGCCGGGAAGGCTCTTCAAGCCCGCGTCGCGAAGCTCGCGCAGGACGGCCTCGAAGGTCATGCCGTGCTTGCGGGCCCAGAACTCGATCTCCGTGGCCGTGAGGCTGTGGAGGTCGACTTGCGGGAAGCGGTCGCGGACCGCGCGGAAGAGGGACTTCATGTGGTCGAGCGGGAGGTCCTCGTTCAAGCCGCCCTGAAGCAGAACCTGCGTGCCGCCGATGGCGACAAGCTCCTCGACCTTGGCGAGCACCTGCTCGGTCGAGAGCGTGTAGGCGTCCTCGTCCTTCTTCGTGCGGTAGAACGCGCAGAAGCTGCAGTAGACGTTGCAGACGTTCGTGTAGTTGATGTTGCGGTCCACCACGTAGGTGACCGTTCGGGGGTCCGTCCTCCGGTTGCGCGCGGCGTGCGCGGCGGCTGCAAGCTCGGCAAGGGGGGCCTCGCGCCAGAGGCGCGCGGCCTCGTCCCGCGAAAGCCGCCGGCCCTCGGCCGACTCCGACAGCAGCCGCTCAACGCTCGTCACGCAACGCCTCCGCCGGCGGAAGCTCCCGAAGCTCGCCGATCTTGTACGCGTGCTCGTAGAACGCCCGAAGGCCGTCGAGGATGTCGCCCTCGAGCCGGAAGTCCAGCCGGTCGAAGTACGCGCGCGCCTCGCGGGAGGGCGCAATCGCGTCGAGGTTCTCCATGCCCCAGTCGCGCGAGGTGAGGATCGCGCGGTGCGCCAGGCGAAGGAGCCGCCCGCGCGCGGCAAGCGCGTCCCGCCGCGCCGCGAAGACCGCAAACACCATGGGAAGCCCGGTGAGCTCGTGCCAGGCGTGCCCGAGATCCTCGCGCAAGAGCTCCGGCCGCCGATCGCGGGCGGCGAGCGCTTCGTCCCCGATGAGGAGCACGCCCGCGAGGTCGTTCCCCACGCGGGCGAGGTCCGCCACGCCCTTCTCCAGGCGGGCTTCGACCCCGTACCGGCGCGCAAGCAGGATTCGCAGCAGCACGTCGCTCGTGGCCGAGCGGCCGGTGACGCCGATCGTGCCGCCCGCGAGCGCCGGAAGGCCGGCGTGGAAGAGGACCACGCTGTCGACGAATCCGCGCGAGTTGATGCTCAAGCCGCGCAGGAGGGCGAGGTCCCTGTGCGAGCGGGCGAACTCGATGGAGGAGACGAAGCTTGCGTCGAGAAGCCCCTCGCGCAGCATCGCGTTGAGCCGGGCCGGCGCCGCGCGCACGATCTCCACGCCCGGGGGAAGCGGGATCCGCCCGGTCTCGATCGCGTGGACGATGGGCTTCGAGTTGAGGAAGTCGACGACGCCCACGCGCAGCGCCTCGCTCAGGCGGGCACGCTCCACTGGCGGTCGTAGACGCCGCTTGTCCAACGGATCGAGAAGCCCGCCTGGCGGATCGCGCGCGGAAGGTCGCTGTCGCCAACGTACTCCCACGTCCGCCCGCCGGCCGCCTGCAGGATGCGCTCCTCAAACGCGGCGCCGCCCACGTCGTCGCAGCCGAACGAGAGCGCGGTCTGGGCAAGCGCCTTGCCGACGGTCACCCAGGGGAGCTTCACGTGGTCGAAGTTGTCGAGGAAGATGCGGGCAAACGCGACCGTGCGAAGGTCGTCGAGGCCCGTCGTGCCAAGAAGCGCGTGGCGCCTCTCGAGCTCGTTGTTCTCGGGATTGTAGGCGAGCGGAACGAACGCCTGGTAGCCGACGGTCCCGCGCGCGAGCTCCTCGTCCTGGTGGCGGCGAAGGAGGTCCATGTGCGTGACGCGGTCGCGAAGCTCCTCGACGTGACCGTAGAGCATCGTCGCGTTCGTGCGGATGCCAAGGGCGTGCGCCTCGCGGTGCACGGCAAGCCAGCGGTCGGCGCCGATCTTCGTCGCCATCATGCGCTTGCGGACCGCGGGATCGAAGATCTCGGCGCCTCCGCCGGGCAGCGAATCGAGCCCGGCGGCGCGAAGCCTCGTCAGCACCGAGCCTAGGGTCGTCTTCTCCAGGCGCGCGAGGTAGTCCACCTCGACGGCCGTGAGCCCCTGCACGTGGCAGTTCGACGAAGCTTGTTTTAGGGTCCTAAAAAAATCCTCGTAATAGGCGACCGGAAGGTCCGGGTGCAGGCCGCCTACGACGTGGAACTCCTGCACGCCGCGAGAGACCGCGGCCTCCGCCTTGGCTCTCACCTCGTCGATCGTGAACGTGTACGCGTCGTGCTCGTGGCCCTTGCGGTAGAAGGAGCAGAAGCCGCAGCTTGCGACGCACACGTTCGTCGGGTTGAGGTTGAGGTCGTTTCGGAAGTACACCGCGTTGCCGTGGCGCTTGCGGCGGATGCGGTCGGCGGCAAGGCCCAGGGCAAGCGGGTCGGCGTGCTCGAGGAGGAAGACGCCGTCGTCGAGCTCGATGCGCTCGCCGCGCCGCGCCCGCTCCAGCAGGGACGCGACGCTCCGTTCCTCGGCCAGGCTCGCCCGCATGGTCAAACCGTCAGACATCGGGACCCGACTTATAACCGTGGTGCGTACAGTAGGAACTGTTGCCGGTGGTTTTTCCCGTCACTCCAGGTTCCACACTCCGTTGGATGACGCGTAGAGACCAACCATAAACTTCTTGATTCGGAATGCGAAGCGCCCCCGGGGAACCTTGCGTTCGTGGAGGTCGGTTGGAGGCGTCGCGGCAGTGCTGCCGCTCTTGCTTGCGCCAAGTCCAGGCGCTCTCGCAAATCCATGGGATTCCTTCGACCCGTTGGAGCGAATCCCGCTCTCGGAACCTCCCCTTCCGGACCTCGTTCCCTCCGCGCCGCCGCTTGGCGTGCATGCAAGCGGCCCCGGCGGCGGGGATCTCCCGGCCGACGTCCCCGACGGGGACGCGGCCGGATCCTCGCCCTCCCGCGATCCCGTCGCCCGCGCGCAAGCCGCGAGCGAGCCGGCGGGCGCCGCTGCCACCGCGTGGGCGGGCGGCCTTGCGACCGAATACCCCGGCCACGCGCGAGATGCGCTTGCGCAGTACGCGCGCCGCGACGCGCCCGCCTTCGCCGAGTCGTCGGCCGGGCGCACGCAAGGCTGGGCGCTGTTCTGGTCCGGAGTCGCCTTCCGGTGGCTCGAGGGCGCGCCTTCGCACGTTTGCCGCGCCGCCCACCGCACGCTCGACGGGCCGGTCGTTCCCGACGTCGTGGCCGAGGAAGCTGGCTCCCTGCTGTCGCCGGCGCTTGTGTTCCTCGAGCAGACGGCGCGCGACGCCGTGGCCGAACTTCCCGCCCCTCGGAACGGCGAGGGACCGCGGCGCGGCTGCGTGCCGGGCGGCGCCGCGGCGAGCCTCCAGGTCGGGTCGGACGTGCGGGAGGAGGCGGTCGACGTGTCGCGCTCGCTTGCGAGGCGGGAGAGCCCGGCGCCAAGCGCGGGCATCGCCGTCGGGCACGCGCTTGCGGTCGAGGCCGGCGCGCGATCGTCGCCGTTGGCCGCGGCGCAAGCCTTGGCCGAGGGCCGCGCGACCGTCCCGCCGGCCGCGCTGCCGGCCATCGCGTTCCTGCTCGCGGCCTTCCTTCTCCTCGCGTGGGCGCTCTATCGCAAGCTCGAGGGGCACGACGCGCTCGCGCAGTCGACGCGCCGCACGATCCACGAGCTCGTGAAGGAGCGCCCCGGGGTCACGGCCGGCGGCATCGCGCGCGCCGTGGACCTGAACCGCCGCACGGTGCTCCACCATCTGCACGTCCTTTGCGAATCGCGCCTCCTCACGGCCGAGCGGATCGGCGGCCAGGTGCGCTACTTCGTGACCGGCAGCGTGGACGAGGTCGACCGGCGTTCGGCCGTGGTCCTGGCCACCGAACGGGCGCGCGCGGTGTTCGCGGCGATGCGAGCGTCCCCGCACGCGACCCTCGACGAGCTGTCGGCGGCGACGGGCATCGCGCGAAGCACCGTGGCCTTCCATGCGACGCGGCTGCGGCGCGCGGGCCTCCTTGGCGGGTCGAACGGCTCTAGCTCGACTTGAGCATGCCCTTGGCCTTCTCCAGGTCTTCGGGCGTGTCCACGTCGAAGAGGACGCGGTCGACGTCGACCACCTTCTTCAGCACGTTGATCGGGATCCAGCGCACGCGGACGTTCTCGAAGAAGCTCACGACCTCGCGCCTTCCCCGTCCGATCTCGTGCTCGATGGCCGGAACGCAGGCCTTCGCGTACATGGCCGAGAGCGGGTAGCGCGTCTTCAGGTCGCCCGGCACGACGGCGTCAAAGCGCGTGGTCTGACGCAGGAGGAAGTACACGAAGTCGGGAGTGAGGAAGGGCATGTCGCACGTGGCCACGAAGGCCCACGGATTGCGGACCGCCTTCAGGCCGGACTGCAGCCCGATGAGCGGGCCCTCGCCCGGAATCGTGTCGCGAACCGTGCGGACGTCGAGCTTCGCGTACTTCTCGGGCTCGTTGGTCACGACGACGATCTCGTTGACGACCGGTCGGATGGCCTCGATCACCCGAAGCACGAGCGGCTTGCCGCCGAGATCCGCCCACGCCTTGTCCGCGCGCAGGCGCGTGCCCTTCCCGCCGGCCAGCACGATCCCGCTGATCTGCATGACGCCCTTCGATGCGCCCCGCCGGATAATACCTTTTGGTTTCGACGATCCCTGCGCGAAAGGACGCGTACGACGAAACGGTTCGACCACAATCTACTTAAGCCGTCGCACGGACGGAAACGACATGAAGGGGCGAGCCATCGCCGTTGCCGCCGCGCTGGCGCTTCTTGCGCTTCCCTCCGCTGCGGAGGCGGCCTCCGTCCAGCCGGGCGATCGCGTGATCGCCGGCAGCGCGCGCTGCACGCTTGCGTTTGTCGTCGCGGGCCCCGAAGGCATCTACTTTGCGACGGCGGGCCACTGCATCGAGCTCGGTCAGGAGGCGCGCGTCGAGGGCGTCGGGCGCCTTGGCGTCGCCGCGTTCTCCTCAAACGGCCCCGAGGGACGCGACTTCGCGCTCATCCTCGTCGACCCTGCCCACCACGCGATCGTGCGGTCCGAGATCCGCGCGTGGGGCGGTCCCACCGGCGTGTACCGCGAGCCGGGCGACAAGCTCGACGAGGTCCGATTCTTCGGGCAAGGCGTCCTCTTCGGCGACTTCTCGACGACGCAGCCGCGCAAGGGCATCGGCCCTTCCTGGCGCGAGGGCGCTTCGGACTTCTACTTCAAGGGACAGGGCGTCCCCGGCGACTCGGGAAGCCCCGTGGTGCACGAATCGGGCCTGGCGCTTGGCGTCCTCGTCACGCTGCGCGCGGCAAGCGACGGCAACACGAACGGAGGCACGCATCTGGACGCGGGCCTTGCGCTGGCGCGGGAATCGGGCCTCCACGCGCGGCTCGTGCTGGCGGGCGAGGACCCCGTGCGCGTGATGGAGAGCCTACGCGCGCCCCCTTCCAGCGAGTCGAAATCCCCCTCACCCGGTCCGGGCGGGTCTCCAAGGCCCCAAACCCCGCCTACCGCCACCCCGCCCGGGCCGGAGGAGCCGCTTGCGCCCTCGAACGCGCCACGGGACGATCCGACGGCGCGCGTGCCCTTGGCGGGGCTCGAGTTCCTCGCCGCAGCGGGGCTTGCGGCCGTCCTGTGGAGCCGGCGACGCTAGCGGCGCCAGGCGCGGATCGCCACGGCCGCCGCGCCCACGAGGGCGACCGGAACGACGGCCACGAGGAGCCCCACGGTCTCCGGTGGAAGGTCGTGCGGGCGGAATCGCCCGCGAGTGCCCGACGATCCGTCGTCGCCTTCGGTGTTGCCGTTTCCATCCCGGTCCTGCCCTTGCCCCCCGCCGGCCCCGTCGCCCGTGGAGTCGTTCCCGGTTCCGTCGCCGGACCCGTCGTCCGAGCCGTCGTCGGAACCCGGATCCCCGTCGTCGCCTCCGTCGTCGCTTGGAGGATGCACCGTGACCCACTGCTCGAACCGCTGGCCTTCTTCGTCGAACGCGGCCTCGAACCGGTACTGGCCGGCGGCCGGAGGATTCCAGGGCGCAAACGAAAGGAGCTGCGAGCCGCCCGGCCCCAACGTGACGTTGCGCTCGTCGAGAGGCTCGCCGTTCACGCGCAGCCGGACGACGGCCGTCCCGTCGGCGGCGCCCTGGTTTGCGACCCGCACCGAGGCGACGACCGCTTCGGGGAATCGCGGAACGGCCGGCGCGACGGAAAGGTTCGTGACGAAAAACGCGGCCGACGGTGGCGTGGGCGCCTGGCCCTGCCCGGCGTCGAGCGCGTACAGGGAACGGTCGTAGGATCCGACGTACACGGTGCCGTCCACCACGGCCGGGGAGGACCACACGTCGCCGCCCGTTTGGCGCGACCAGCGTAGGCGCCCGTCGGTCGCGTTGAGCGCGTAGACCCAATCGTCGACCGAGCCGAAGTACACCGTGTCGCCCGAGACGGCCGCCGACGTCGCCACGAGCCCCCCCGTCTCGAACGACCACCGCTCCACGCCGTCGCTTGCGCGGTACGCGTGGAGCTTCGTGCTGCCGGAACCCACGTACACGACGCCGCCGGCCACCGAAGGATCGGACACGATCGCGCCGCCGGTGGACACGTTCCAGCGCGGCGCGCCCGTCTGCGCGTCCCACGCGTACAGCCGGTGGTCCCACGAGCCGACGTAGACCACGCCGCCGGACACGGCGGGCGTGGAGTCCACGAGGCCGCCCGTCGAACGCTGCCACGCGACGGCGCCGGTCGAAGCGTTGAGGGCGTACACGGCGTGGTCGTAGGCGCCCACGTACAGGAGGCCCTCCGCGACGGTCGGCGACGAATACACGTCGCCACCGAGCGTCCGGTTCCAGACGCGCGTGCCCGTCGCGGCGTCGAGCGCGACGACCTCGCCCCCCTCGTGCGCGAAGTACACGCGCCCCTCGGCGACGGCCGGCGAGGCGTGCACGATCCTTGGCGTCGAGAACGGCGGCCACACGTCGGCGCCGTCCGCCGCGCGCAGCGCGTGCAACCGCCCCGCGCCGCCCGCCTGCGCCGAGCCGACGTACACGACGCCGCCGACGACGGCCGCCGAGGAGGAGATGGAGGTCCCCAGGCTGCGGTTCCAAACCGGAAAGCCTGAAGCATTCACGGCGTAAAGCCGCCCCGCCCGATCGCCGACGAACACGTTCCCGTCGGCCACCGCCGGCGACGCTTCGATCGCGTCGGCCGCGAGAAACTTCCAGAGGACGGCCCCATCGGCCCCGCCGGAGAGGCCGTGGGACCCCGTGTGGGCGGCGTTCCCGTGGAGCATCGGCCAATCCTGCGCCGCGGCCAAAGGCGCAAGCGCAAGGCCGGCTGCAAGGAGCGTTAGGAAACGCGCGTCGGCCCGCCGCAGGCTCACTGGGTCCCGCCTCGTGGCAGGTAAGCGGGCGGCCGTTAAGAAAGAGTAGGGTTTCTCCCCGAATCCGACGGCAAAGCGGCGGGGGGCGGGCGTCAGGTCTTCGGGGGCCCAAGCGGTTCGATTCGCACGGCGCAGAACTTGAACTCCGGAATTTTGGCGTAGGGGTCAAGCGCGTCGATCGTAAGGAGATTTGCGGCCGCCTCGCGAAAGTGGAACGGAATGAAAACCGTGTTGCGCAGCATGCGCCGCGTGGCCTTGAGCCGAAGCTCGACGGATCCGCGGCGGCTTGCGACGCGCACGCGCTCGCCGTCGCGAAGGCCCTCGCGCAGCGCGTCGTCCTCGTTCATCTCCACGAAGGGGTCGGGCGAGAGCTCGTCGAGCACGCGCGCGCGGCGCGTCATGGTGCCCGTGTGCCAATGCTCGAGCACGCGCCCGGTGTTGAGGACGTACGGGAACTCGGCGTCGGGAAGCTCCCGGGCCGGAAGCCACTCGGCGGGTCGCAGCAGGCCCTTGCCGCGGGGGATCGATTCGTAGATGGCCATGCCGGGCTCGTCCGTGGAGCGCGCTGGCCACTGCACGTTCTCGCGCGCGATCCGCCCGTGCGTGATGCCCGCGTAGTCGGGCACGAGCGAGCGCACCTCCTCCTGGATCGCGGCCACGTTTGGGTAGTCCATGGGATAGCCCATGCGTTGCGCGAGGTCCTGCACGATGCGCCAGTCCTCGCGCGCTTCCCCAGGCGGCGCAAGCACCGCGCGGCCCATCTGCACGTGACGGTCGGTGTTGGCGTACGTGCCCTCCTTCTCGAGGCCGGTCGCGGCGGGGAGCACGACGTCGGCGTACTCGGCCGTCTCGGTGAGGAAGATGTCCTGGACGGCGAGGAAGTCCAACGCCGCCACGCAACGGTCGACGTGATTCATGTCGGGGTCCGAGAGGACCGGGTTCTCGCCCATCACGTAGAGGCCGCGGATCTCCCTGCGCTCGGCCGCCTTCAGGATCTCCGTCACGGTGAGGCCGCGCGGCGGGCCCTCGCCCACGCCCCAGGCCTCTCCGAACTTGAGGCGCACGGCCGGATCGTCGGCGCGCTGGTAGCCGGGGTAGTACATGGGGATCGAGCCCATGTCGCTTGCGCCCTGCACGTTGTTCTGGCCGCGAAGCGGGTTCAGTCCCGTGCCGCGACGGCCGACGTTTCCCGTCACGAGGGCGAGGTTGATGAGGCAGAAGGAATTGTCGCTGCCCGTCGTGTGCTGGCTTACGCCCATGCCCCAGTAGATGGCCGCGCGCCGGGCGGACCCGTACGCGACGGCCGCCTGCACGATCTTCTCCTGCGGGACGCCCGTGATCCGCTCCACGCGCGCGAGGTCGTAGGGCTCGACGGCCCGGCGGAGCTCGTCGAACCCTTCCGCGTGGTCGCGGACGAACTCGACGTCCGCAAGGCCGCGCGCGAGGATCTCCCGCAGCATGCCGTTGTACAAGGCGACGTCCGTGCCCGGATTGGGCTGGAGATGGAGCCACGCCAGGCGCGCAAGCGGGATCGGGCGCGGGTCCACGACGATGAGCTTGCCACCGACGGGCTCGGAGGGGCCGTCGGCGCCGGGGAATCGCTTGGCGATTCCACGAGCGCCGCGC
>DATLFM010000036.1 GCA_035541015.1 Candidatus Thermoplasmatota archaeon | reverse complement strand
ATCCAGGGCTTCATCAAGAAGCTCATCCTCGCCAAGACGGACGTATCGAAGGTGAAGGACGAGCTGCTGGACCCGTCCTTCGACTGGAAGGGCTTCACGAAGGACCTGAAGGCGGAATGAAGGGCGTCAGGCGCCCACGAGCACCTTGCCGCCCTCGACCTTGACCGCGTACTTCCGGACGCCGGCGTCCGGGTTGTGCTCGGTCGCGCCGGTCCGCACGTCGTACCGCCAGCCGTGCCCGTTGCAGGTGACGAAACCGTCGTCCTCGAAGACGGATTCCCCAAGCGACCGCCCGGAGTGCGCGCAGCGGTCGTCGATGGCGTGGAACTGCCCGCCGAGATGGAACAGCGCGATCCGCCGGCCGTTCACCGTGACGACCTTTCCGGTGTTGGGGGCTACGTCGGACACCGAGCAGACCTCCGCGAAGGCGACGGGCGCGGCGGGCGAAGGGAGAGGCGGCGATGGGGCCGAAGGTGGGGCCGCTTCGGGCGGCCCTGGGGTCACGGCGGTGGCCGCGCGGGACGAGGGGCTGGGCTTCGTCAGTCCCTTGGCCACGTGTGGGCTTCCTTCGCGCCAGCCGCGAGGCTGGGCCGTCTCCTCGAGGTAGGCAAAGTAGCGGTCCTTGGGAAGCCACTCGGCCTGGCCGTCTCCGATCTTGATCCAGCGAAGGAACTTGCCGGTCTTCCGGTCGACGTACTGGAACGCGACCTTGCCGCAGCAGACGAACTTGACGCTCGGATAGCCGAAGGCGGCCGGCGTGCCGCCCACCTCGAAGGCGGGCTTCTCTGCGCGGCAATACGGGCAGTCCTCGCGCGACGCAGCGCGCTTGCCAAAGAGCCGGCCTAGCAGTCCCACGGAGAGCCTCCTGGGCCGGGCATCCTTGCCAAGCCTACTTGAACCTGTCGCCCGCCGCGTACGAGGTCGGATCCGGGACGTCCGCCTTGGCAAACGCGGCTTGACGGTCCCGGCATCCTCCGCATCGGCCGCAGTGCACCGGCCCGTCGACGATGCAGGTCCACGTGCGTCCCAGCGGCACGTCCCAGGCGACCCCCTGCCGCACGACTTCGTGCTTGCGCATCGCTTGCAGCGGTTGGACGATGGAGGCGGGCGTGCGCGCGCCGACGAGCGTGGACTCCGCGGCCAGCGCGGACAAGGATGCAAAGAATCTTGACGAAACGTCGGGGAACGTCTCCGCGTCCTCGGCCGTGTGGCCGCCCACGACCCAACCCGCCTCCTGCGATTCGGCAACGTGGAGGGCAAGCGAGTAGTAGACGAGGTTGCGCGCCGGGACGTAGCCTTCGGGAGCCGCAACCGGCGGCGATTTCGAGACGAAGGCGTCCGTCACGAATCCGACCGGCAACCGGATCGATCGTACCTCGGGCGCCCATGCAAGCAGCCCGTCCACCGCGCGGCGCTCGCCTCGCGGGCGACGCGGCGGCTCGAACGTGAGGGCAAGGACCGCGCGATCCTGCCGGCGCGCCCACGCCAAGGCGACCGCGCTGTCGAGCCCGCCGGACAGAAGGACGATCGCTCGCGCCGGAGGAACGGCCATGGAGAACGCCAAACGTCGCGAGCGCATGAACGCTTCGGTCGCCCGGAGACGCGGATCGACGCGGCATCGGCGACGCCAGGCGCGTCCCAGAAGACGCAAGTTCGAGCGGCGCCACGGAACCGTGGTGAAACCACCATGGCACAGGAACAAAGCGGCCGAGGCGGATCGCGGCCCGTCGAGAGCGAGAGCGACCGGCGACTGCAGGACAATCTCGATCCCGAGAGGCGAAGCGAGATCGGCCGCAAGGGCGGCGAGATGGTGAGCCAAGACCGCGAGCACATGGCCGAGATCGGCAAGAAGGGCGGCGAGGCCGTGAGCCAGGACCGCGAGCACATGGCCGAAATCGGAAAGAAGGGCGGAGAGACGAGCGGCGGCAACCGCCGGAACGAGTGAAAACGGCAAGGCGCCCGCGGGGTGTACGGCCCCGCGGGCCTTGCGTTCGGTTCCCGGCGACGGCCAACGTCAACCGGAAGCGCGCCGCGCACGTTGAGATGTACGCGCTCGTGGCACCGGCGAAAGAATCAAAAACCCTCGAACCATCTCGTGTTTGGTGCCAATGGTCGCTCCGCGAAAATACCAACATACATTCGGTCGTTCGGCTCAAACCAAGATTCTCGACGCCGTCTGGAACCACCGCAAGGCCGGCGTCAACATCCGGGAGCTCAGCAAGCTCGTGGGCCAGAGCTACTTCTACACGGTGGCGCTCCTCGAGAAGCTCGAGAAGCGCGGCCTCATCACGCGGGAGGCCCGTGGCAACCAGTCGATCATTCGCCCCAACCTGAAGAGCGGAGTCATCCGCGCGATGGAGAGCATCCGTTAGCGAAGGACTAGGCGTAGCCTTGGTGCCCTCGCTCCGCAAGGGCGCGCGCGGTCCTCTCCTGCTGCTCGCGCTCCTGCCGCATGCGGTGCGCCAGGGCGGCCGCGCGCTTGGAGAGCTCCTCGGGCGCAAGCGGGATGCGAGGGACGAGCGGGTCCACGCAGCGCAGGAGTTCGACTGCGGCCTCCGCGTCGCCCTGTTTTTGGGAAACCCGCGCAAACAGCGCCACCGCCGGCAGCGACTCCCGGTTGGCGCGGACGAGAAGGGCGGCCGAGAATCCGCTGAGCACCGCCTCCTGCACGAGCGTGGCCGAAAGCCGGCTTGCCGCGTCGGCGCCCGCGCGGTTGGCGACGGCCGCAAGGCCTTCGGCGGGCGCTCCCTGCTCCTCGGCTGGGAAACCATCCAGGCTGACGAGGAGCTTGGCGCCCCGCTCCTTGGCCCACTCCGCAAGGTAGGCCGCCAGCGGAACGAGCTGGGTGGGCGGAAGCGCGACGTCCCCGTTGACGACGACCAGCCGGTCGCATTGTCCGTCCGGGCCGCAGACCTCGTCCGCCATCCACGCCTGGTAGGGGCTCGTCACGATGCCGCGGCGAACGACGCCCACGGGCGGCAAGGCCTCGCTCTGGAATCCGCCGAGAAGCCGCATGGGTAGCTGCTCGGCGAGGAACCGAGCCGCAGTCGGGCCGACGTTGCCCACCGACGGCAGGCCCACGACCACGAGGGAGCCCGAGAGGTCGGCCGTCTCGAAAGGAACGAATTCCCACGTCACGTGCGCACCGCGCACGGGCAGCCGCGGGAGCCACCTAACCGCCGCCGCTTCAACCAGGGAACGAGTAGCTGCGGCCCGAGCTCCCGAGAGCGTCGGGCTCGTTCGCCGCCACCGCCCCTGAAAATCCTTTTGCGCGCGGGACGCTTCCGGCGCGCGTGAGAACGGTGGGCATCGTCGCCCGGCCCGACGGATGGGTCGCCGTTGCGCTTTGGCACGGAAGGCTCGACGGGGCGACGCGGCACGGAACGCTCGACGAGGCGCTCACCTGGGCCGGCGACGCGCAAGCCGCAGGCGTGGCCGCGCCGCCACGGGGGCCGCACTCGAAGCAAGCCCTCGTCGAGATCGAAGCCGCCGGCCATCGCGTGACGGTCGTGGACGCGGAACGCGCCTTTGCCGAACTCGCGCGCGCCGTGGGTCGCGCCGTCCCCACGCGCGCCCGCCGGTCGATCGACGGCCTCGTGGAACGGTTGGAGCTCCTGCACGCCGCGCGCCTGCGCCCCGAGCGCTCGGTGGGCGGCGTGGGGATCCTGCACCCGGACGATCTCGTGGACGCGACGGTCGTGGCTTGGATCGTCCGCCGGCCGCCCGGGAGCGGGAGCCCGCCGGAGCATAGCCACTTATGAGACGTGCGGCCTTTGGCGATGCGGCAGGCGAGGGACCTGGCGAGCTGGACCGCGACGCAATGGATGCGCAACGGGGGAGCGTTCCTGGCGCTTGCCGTGAGCTTGCTTGCCCTGGCGGGCTGGCTGGCCGGGGAGCGGGCCTTGGCCTCGCTTGGCTTCCCGGTGGCGACGAATCCGTTCACGGCTCTTGCGCTCATTGCTGCGGCAGCGACCGCTCTTGTCTGGACGATCGAAGGCGGCCCGCGCTCGTCCACGGCCCGATGGGTCGCCCTCGCAAGCGCGGCGTTCCTCCTCCTCGTGGGCATCGTCACCGTGGCCGGCTATCTGCTCGGCCAGAACCTCGGCCTGGACCAGCTCTTGTTCCGCGAGGACCTTGAGGGAAACCGGATTGCGCCCAACACGGGCCTTGCGATCCTGGCGCTGGGCGCCGGGATTGCGGGCGCGACCGGACGCGGCCGCGTGGTCGTTGCGTCCCAGCTCCTGGCCTCGGCCGCCGGTGCGGCGGCCTTCGTCTCGCTCACGGGGTATTTCTACGGCGTGGAGGGCTTCTACGGCGTCCCCGCGTTCATTCCCATGGCGCTTCCCACGGCCATCGGCGTGGGCGCAGCGGCCATGGCCGTCGCGTTGATGCGGGAGGGGGAAGGCCCCGTTTCGATCTTCCAGGCGCCCAGCCTCGGAGGCATGGTCGCACGGCGGGTCCTGCTCCCCGCGCTTGTGGTCCCCATCCTGCTTGGCGGCCTCCGCCTGGCCGGCGAGCGCGCCGGATTGTACCCGACGGCCGTGGGCGTCGCGCTCTTTGGCATCGCAAGCGCCGCGCTCCTGCTCATCCTCGTGGGGTGGACGGCTCGGCTTCTCCACCGGACGGATCTCGCCCGACGCCAGATCGAGGCCCGGCTGCGGCGCGCCAACGAGGAACTTGCCATCCGGAACCGCGAGCTCGACCAGTTCGCCTACGTGGCCTCCCACGACCTCCAGGAACCCCTTCGCATGGTCACGAGCTACTGCCAGCTGCTCCAGCGGCGCTACGCCGGAAAGCTCGACGCCGACGCGAACGAGTTCATCGGCTACGCCGTGGACGGGGCGACGCGAATGCAGGCGCTCATCCAGGACCTGCTGCGATACTCGCGCGCCGGCACGCGCGGCCTGGACGCCCGTCGCTTCCCCGCCGACCGCGCCCTCGACTCCGCCCTGCGCAACCTCGCCGCCGCCATCGACGAGGCGCAAGCACGCGTGACGCGCGAAGCCTTGCCCGAAATCACCGCCGACGAGACGCAGATCACGCAGATGTTCCAGAATCTCGTCGGCAACGCGATCAAGTTCCACGGCACGGAACCGCCGCGCGTTCACGTCTGGGCCACGCGCGAGCCCGGCGGAAACGCCTTCCACGTCCGGGACAACGGCATCGGCATCGAATCCCGACACGTCGAGCGGCTCTTCACGCTCTTCCAGCGGCTGCACAACCGCCACGACTACCCGGGAACGGGCATCGGCCTTGCGCTGTGCAAGCGCATCGCAGAGAGGCACGGGGGCCGGATCTGGCTTGCCTCCGAGGTCGGGCGGGGCACCACGTTCTCGTTCTTCCTGCCCGACGCGCCTCCCGAAGGAGCCAAGGGCCTCGACGCGAACCCTTAAGACGGGGCCCGCGCGTCCGTCGCCGATGCACGTGGAGGAACCGTCGATCCGCCCCGCCGAGATCCTGCTCGTCGAGGACAACCCGGGCGACGTGCGGCTCACGCGCGAAGCCTTGCGCGAGTCGAAGCTCATCAACCGCCTCTCCGTGGCGCAGGACGGCGAGGAGGCGATCGCGTTCCTCCGGCGCGAAGGCGCGTACGTCAAGGCCCCTCGCCCGGACCTCGTGCTGCTCGATCTCAACCTTCCCCGCAAGAACGGGCGCGAGGTGCTCGCCGAGATGAAGGCCGATCCGCAGCTTCGGAGGATTCCGGTCGTGATCCTCACGAGCTCGAAGTCGGAGGAAGACGTGGTGCGAAGCTACGACCTGCACGCCAATTGCTACGTGACAAAGCCGGTCTCGCTCGACCGCTTCGTTGATGTCGTCCGCAGCATCGAGGACTTCTGGCTCTCGATCGTGCGGCTTCCGTCCAAGGGATCGACGTGACGCAGGAAATCCTGCGGATCCTGCTCGTGGAAGACAACCCGGGCGACGCGCGCCTCGTCCGGGAAACCTTGCTGGCCGAAGCGCCCGAGATCGAGATCGTCTGGCACGACCGCCTCGAGCCGGCGCTTGCGGAGGCGGCCGCGGGAGCGGTCGACGCGGTGCTCCTCGACCTCATGCTGCCCGACAGCGTGGGCCTTGCCACGGTGACCCGCCTCTTGGCCGCCGCGCCCGAGCTCCCCGTCGTCGTGCTGACGGGCGCGGCCTCGGACGAGGCGCTGGCGGTCCGCGCCGTGCGCGCCGGCGCGCAGGATTTCGTCGGCAAGGACACGCTTGCCAGCGCGTCGCTGCTGCGACGACTCCGGTACGCGATCGAGCGCAAGCGCGCCGAGCACGCCTTGCTCGCGCGCCGGATGGCGGCCGCGCCGGCGCCCGCCGCGCAGACCTCCGAGGCCGTCCTGGGGGGCCGGTACCGCTTGGACCGCTCGCTGGGCGCGGGCACCTCGGGCGAGGCTTTCCTCGCGCAGGACGCGACGCTCTCCCGCTCCGTCGTCGTGAAGCTCTTGCACACGCAGCGCCTCGACCGCGCGGGCGCGTCGGACGACTTCCTCGCCGAGGCTCGCGTGGCCGCGAGCCTCTCCCACCCGAACCTCGTGTCCGTCTACGACTTCGGCTACCACGCCCAGCGTCCCTACTTCGTCATGGAGTACCTGCCCGGAGGGCCGCTTTCCGCGCGCCTGGCGCGCGAGGGCCCGTTGCGGGTCCCCGTCGCCGTCCGGCTCGCGTGCGACGTTCTCGCCGGCCTTTCCTACATGCACGAGCGCGGTGTCGTGCACCGCGACGTCAAACCCGCCAACGTCCTGCTGAGCGGAAACGATCCCGGCGCCGTGGCCAAGCTTGGAGATTTTGGTCTCTCCCGCTCGCCGTTTGCGACCTACGAGGGACTCGGCGCGCCGTTCTTCGTCGGAACCCCCGCCTACATGGCGCCGGAGCTTGCCGGCGGAGAGCCGGCGACCGTCGCAAGCGACGTTTACGCCGCCGCCGCCGTCCTGCACGAGATGCTCGGCGGCTCCCCGCCGCACGACCTGCGGGGGCTCTCGCCGCAGGAGGTCCGTCGCGCGCTCCAGCGCGAGCCGACGTGGAAGCTCCCCGCCGATGCGCCGGCGGCGCTGCGAAACGCGCTTGCGGACGCCTTGGCGACAAAACCCGCGGATCGTCCTGAAAGCGCGGCCGCGCTTCGGAAGGCGCTCCGAGCCTTGAAGGCTACTCCGGACGAAACACGAGCAAGGAGCGGCCCACGCCGATGACGTCCCCGGGCTGCAGAGCCGCCTCGCCGCCCAACGGGAGCCGCCGCCAGTTCAGGTAGGTCCCGTTGCGGGCCGTCCGAAGGTCGAGCAGCCGCCAGGCGCCGTTGCTCAGCAGCACCTCGGCGTTCTCGGTCGAAACGTAGGGATCGTACTGGAGACGGACGTGCGCCTCGGGCGCGCGACCGACGATCCATCCGCGCGGCGACCGCACGTCGGCGCGGCGCAGCGGAAACGCGCGGCCTTCCTCGACGCCGTGCACGAGGACGAGCTTGGGTCCCGGCTCCCATCGGACCTCCTCCTCGCCGGGCGCGGCGATCGTCGCGAAGGCGTCCACGACGCCGCGGCTCTGCAGGGCGCTCAGCTTCCGAAGCTCCTCCGTCACGGCGAAGATCCGCGACTGGTCCAAAAGGTACTCGACGTGCGCGCCCCGGTCCCGCCGCTCGACGCGCCGGGCGCGTACGATGCCCAATTCCACGAGGCGATCGAGGTGTCCCTGCACGGCCTGCCGCGAGATGGGGCGCTCCGGCGATCCGCCGGCGCGCCCGCGGCCGGGGGCGAGGTGGATCTCCTCCAGCGTGCGCGGCTCGCGGAGTAGGCTCAGAAGCTCCAACCGGTTGGCGTACGCCAGCACCTTGAGATATCCTTCCAGTGCGTCCACGTCAATGTCCTGCCGTTTCGCCACGACCAAGCATGCGGCTCACGCGAGAAAACGCTAACGATCCGAGACGGCTGCGCCCGCTCCGCAGGCCCGGGCCGCCCTCTCCTGCAGGCGCAGTTCGGCGCAACGCCGGATGCGCTCGCGGAGGAACCTGCGAAGCTCGAAGGGGGCCTCGGGAGCCGAGGTGTCGCTCCAATCGAGGACCACCGTCTCAAACGCCACGGCCGCCAGCGGGGCGGGACGCGGCTTGGGCTCGACGACGTCGAGCGGATCGGGCAACGGAAGACGCGTGGTCGGGTCGTACTTGCGGTAGCAGCCCAGGCACAGGACGCCCCGCAGGGACGGGACGGTGCGGGCGTGGCCGCAGAACGGGCACGGATCCTCTTGGCCCTGGACGCGGGATTTGGGCATCATTGACGACGGCTTGGCGGCCCCCCTTCATGCCTTGCGCCAGCCACCCGGCTGGGCGCGCAAGGACCCGGTTGCCTGCGTATCCTCCAGGATATCTCCGTGTCCCGTCCATCCGGACGATCTACGGCCGCACACCGTCCGAGCCGACGTCGCGTGCGGGGGGCGGTCGCTGCCACCCCAGCCGCTCCAGCAAGCGAGCGGTGATCTCGCCGCTGACGCCCCAGAGCGTCTCGCCGCCCTGCAACCGCCAGTACGGCAAGACGCGCGCAAGTCCGTCGGCGAAGGTCACGCGGCGCGTCTCCAAGCCCTCCACAGCGCACGTCGACAAACCCGCCAACGCGGGCGCGGTCACGCGCGCCGAGGGATCGGCCAGGCAGGCCAGGGGAACCGCCAGCACCGCCTCCACCTCCCGGTTGGGCCACGCCGAGGCATCCAGCGCGTCCGCCCGCACGGCCGCCGCGAAGGCGTGCACGCGTCCGCCAAAGCGCGCCGGCACCGTAGCCACGTAGCCGAGAAGCTCGGCGCGGGAGAGCCCGATCTCCTCGCGCGCCTCCCGCAGCGCCGCCGCCGCGGCGTCCTTGTCGGCGCCGTCGATGCGCCCCCCGGGAAAGGAAAGTTCGCCCGCGTGGCGCGGAAGCGATCGGTCCCTGCGCGTGAGCAGCAGGTGAAGCTCGTCCGCGTCCGAGAGGAGGGGAAGCAGGACTGCACTGTCGCCTGGGAACGGCACGGGCGCGCCCTCGGCGGCAAGCGCGGAGCGGATGGCGGCGAGGTCGACGGGGGGTCTCACGCCGTTGGAAGCGAGGAGGGTGGGAAGAAGCTGGCGCCACGGGACGCCGGGGGGAAGATTTCGCTTCTTCCCGCCAGACCCCCCATCTGTAGCATGGGTCCGCCCGAATTCTCGCGGAACTCGCCTCGCTGCGGCTCGGCGCGTTCCGCTTGGAATTCTGGCGGCTTCGCCCGCGCTTCGCGCGGGCTCGCCCTCGCCGCTCGCGCCTCGGACCCCACTCTGCGCGCCTTCGCTCCGCTCAGGAGCTCGAGTGGGTCCGCCCGAATTTGAATCGGGGTCGCGTGCACCCCAAGCACGTAGGATACCAAGCTACCCCACGGACCCGACGAGCTGCCGGCAGGCAGCGAGGGCGCCGGGATCGGCGATTCCGCGCGGCCGGCAAGCGCACGGCAGCTTCCCTTCCGCGGCCGACGAGGCCGGCGGGTTTCCCCCGCGCGCTTGGGGTCCGCGCGGGGCAAGGCGCAAAGCCGCGCCTTTGGCTTGAAGGTTTGGGCGCGATGCCGCGCCGGGGGAGGAGAACCTCCCCCGCGCGCACACCCTTTTTCTTTCTCTGCCGCGCGCTGCGCGCGCGACTCAAGCGTAGGGCGCCGCGTCGTCGATGATGTCCGACTGCGTGACGATCATGCGACGGCAGCAGTAGCGCGCGACGCCCAGGGCGTCGAGGACGTCCTTGGGCTTCTCGCCGCGCGCCACGCGCTCCTTGAAGCGCTCGTAGTCGGCCGCCACCACGCGCCCGCAGCTGAAGCACCGCACGGGGATCATCATGGCGATCACCGGTACGACTTCTGCGTCTTCTTGCGCGCGCCACGGCCCAGCGGGTGCTTGGGCTCCTTGCGTCGCGTGTCGTTGACAAGCAGCGTGCGGTCGTAGTGCTGGTAGGCCTGCTTGAGCTCCGCGTCGCCGAAGAACTCGACGAGCCCGCGGGCGATCGCCGTGCGGATCGCGTCGGCCTGGCCCATGATGCCACCGCCGCGCGCGTTCACCGTGATGTCCACCTTCTCCGAGCGGTCGCCGGCCAGGACAAGCGGCTCGCGGATCTTCTCGCGCGCGAGGAACGGCTCGTGGATCTCCAGCGGAACGCTGTTGATCCGGATGCGGCCCCCGCCCTTGGTGATCGCAGCGCGGGCGACGGCCATCTTGCGCTTTCCGCTCGTGACGATGGTCTTTGTCATGGGGACACCCCCACGCGCGAGCCGAGGTCGCGCGCGACGTGGGCGAGGGTGACGCTTCCCCGAAGCGCGGTCTTGCGCGCCGAGGGCAGCGTCTCGGGCTTCGTCTTCGCAAACTCGTCCGGAACGCCCACGTGCACCGTGAGCCGGCGGTACGCGGCGCGCCCGCGCGGCTCCTGGTAGGGGATCATTCCGCGGACCGTGCGCTTGAGGATCATGTGCGGCGTGCGCGGGTAGAAGGGTCCCTTGCGGATCTTGCCGCGCCGGCGCGAGGAGCGGTACCGCTCGAGGATGTTCTCGCGCGAGCCGGAGATCACGGCCTTCTCCGCGTTCACGATGACGATCGGCTCGCCTTCGAGCAGGCGCTTGGCGACGTTTGTGGCCAGGCGTCCGAGGATGAGGCCTTGCGCGTCGATCACGGTCGTCATGGCATCACCCGACGATGCGGCACTTCTGGCCCTTCGGGGCGGCCGTGGCGGCCTCCTCGAGCGAGAGGCACTTGCCGCCCTTCTCCGCGATCTTCCTTCGCGCGGCGTCCGAGAAGCGAAGCGCCGCAACGTCGACCCGCTTCGTGAGGATGCCCGCGGAAAGGAGCTTTCCGGGGACGACGGCGATCTCGCCTTCGCTCACGTATCGGTCGATCCTGCTCACGTTGACCTCCGCCCGGCTCCGGTTCGGTTTCTCCAGGCGCCGGGCGACGTCTCGCCAGATGTCCGAGCCCGCTTCGCGGCTCCGCGCCTTGAGCGCGGAGATCGTCGCGACGAGCGTCGGGTCGGTCTTGACCATGGTTTCTGACTCCTTCGACGTCGTTTCTCCCTCTAATAAAGAGGAAGCAGGACGAGCGAAGGCAGGAACCCTATTTGAAGCTTCCGGGCGCGCCGGCCCGGTCGCCCCATGTATACAGACGTATACATACGTATACATCAGGCGGGCGCGGCGACGGCCTGCGGCCGGGCGGGCCTGCGCGGCTCGCGCGTCATCCACGCGTAGACGGGCAACCCCGAGGTGACGATGGCCGCGCCGATGCCGGCCTCGACGGGCCGCTGCGCCACGAGCGCGACTGCGACTGCGACCATCGTCCCCGCCCACGCAAGCGGCAGGACGGGGTACAAGGGGACGCGGAAGGGCCGCGGGAGGTCGGGGCGCGCGCGGCGCAGCCGCAGCAATCCCACGCCGATGAGCACGGCAAAGAGCCCCGGCGCGAACACCTCGACCATGACGAGGAACTCGAACAGGGGCCGCCCGAGGACGGGACGCAGCGCAAGGCCGGCGGCCACAAGCGCCATGCCCGCGCCTGCGACAAGCGCGATGGCGGGCCCGGGCGTCCCGCGCGCGCCCACGTCGGCAAGCGCCGGCGGGAAGAGGCCCTCGCGCGCAAGCGCGAAGGCCACGCGCGGGGCGGCCATGAGGATGGCGTTTGTGGTGCCAAACGTGCTCACGAGCACGGCAAGCGCAAGCGCGGTGCCGCCGTGCTCGCCAAGCGACGCGGTCGCAAGCTCGTACCCCGGAAGGCTCGAGTTCGCAAGGCCCGCGGATCCGAGCACGGCCAGGTAGGCGACGTTTACGAGGAGGTAGAGTCCGATCACGGCAAGCGGGCCCAGCACGAGCGCGCGGGGCAGCGTGCGGCGCGGATCGCGCACCTCGTCGCCCATCTGGGCGGCGGCGATGTAGCCCGAGTAGGCGAAGATGGGAACGACGAGCGCGGCGAGGAACACAAGGGGGGTGAGGTGCGCGGCCTCGGCCGGAGCGGCGGGCGCATCCGATTCGACCGCCGCTGCGGCCCAGAGGCCGCCGGCGGCAAGGGCGGCCACGGCGGCGACCTTGAGCGCCGTTGCGGCCCCTTGCACGCGCGAGCCGTGGCGCAAGCCTTGCCAGTTCACGAAGGCAAGGAAGTACAGCAGCGCGATGGCGATGGCCGCGACGGACATCGGCCGCGCGAGGGGGTCGTGCCCGGCGAGGCGGACGGCAAACGACGCGAAGGCGACGGAGACCGCCGCCACGCCGCCGCCGTAGGACGCCACAAGCGCGGTCCAACCGCCTAGGAAGGCAAGCGGCCGCGGCCATGCGGCGGCGAGGAACGTGTAGCTTGCGCCGCCCGAGGAGGGGATCGCGGAGGCGTACTCCGCAAAGACGAGCGCGCCGGCAAGCGCGAGGAGACCGGCCACCACCCAGGCGAGGAGAACGAGGCTTGCGTCGCCAAGCTCGCGCGCGACCTGCTGGGGCCCAAAGAAGATGCCCGAGCCGACCATGGTGCCGACGCAGAGGGCGACGGCTCCGGCGAGGCCAAGCTCGCGGCGAAGCTCCATGCGGGGCGGTACGGAGGCGCAACGCAAAAAGCAAGCGGCTTGGCGCGCGTCAGGCGGCCGCCGCGGCGGGCAGGCGGACGCGGAGGATCCACGCGAGGGCCGCGAGGCTCGCGACGGCAAGCGCGCCGGAGGCGGCCACGAGAAGCCACGCGCCCGGCGTCGCCGATCCGGCGGCCAGAAGCGCCACGGCGTTCACGGGGTTCGTGGGCAACGCAAGCGAAAGGCCCAGCAGGAAAAAGAGCGTCGTGGCGTACAGGATGTGCGCCTTATTGCGGTCCTTCGTCGCCATGGCGATGCCGGCGGCAAGCGCGGCCATGATGGAGGCAAGGGCCGTCGTGAGGACGAGGATGCCGGCGATGCCGGCAAGCGGCGCGTGCAGGCCGTTTAGCGCAAGCAGCGCGAACCATGCGGCTGCAAGCAGCGGAGCGAAGGCGACGTTGGCCGCAAGCTTCCCCGCCACGACGTCGCCGGGCGTGGCCGGCGAGACGAGGAGGAGCGGGAGCGTCCCGCGCTGCATCTCCTCGGTCATCGTGTCGGCGACGAGCGCGCCGGCCAGGATGACCGGCAGGAAGACAAGCAGCGGCACGAGGATCGAGTACACGAAGGCGTACGATCCGGCCTTGGCCTGCGTGTCGACGTACACGGGCTCGAACTCGAGCCGGTGCTCGCGTTGCGCGCGAAGGTCGCGCTCGTAGCTTTCGAGCGCGCGCTTCACCTGCACGATCGTGATCGTGGTGCGAAGCTCGCCGTCCGGAAGCAGCAGCCGCAAGCGCAACGGGCGCGTCTCCCCTCCCGGGTCCTCGACGAGGATCGCCGCGTCGGCGCGGCCGGCGGCAAGGTCGTCGAGCGCCTCCTCGTTCGTCGAGAACGGGCGAAGACGGATGCCTTCCTCCGCGAAGAAGCGCGCGCCGCCGAGCGAGTCGTTCACGGCGACCTCGGGCGCCAAGCGCGAGGGGAGCGCATCGGGGTCGACAAGGCCGGCAAGCCCCACGACGAGGAAGGAGCTGAAGCCCGCGACGAAGACCTGGATCACGATCGCAAGGAGGATCGTGCGCTCCTGGAAGATGGAGCGGAACTCCTTGCGCGCGATCACGCGCCAGGGGCGGCTCACGGGCTTGCGCCTCCCAGGCCAAGGACGGTCGCGTTGTAGGCCGCGTGCGCAAGGATCGCAAGCAAAAGCGCGATCGCAAACGGACGCCGGCCCTTGCTTGCGCCCCAGGCCGAGAGGGTGGCGGTGGCCACGTGCAGGGCAAGCGGCGCAAGGAGAAGCAAGCCCGCCAACGGAAGCGCGCCACCAGGCGTCATCATGCCAAAGACGGCCGCGCCTTCCGGGATGCCAAAGAGCCCCACGAGCGAGGCGAGGAGGAACCCTTTCTCGGCCACGAAGAACCCGACGCCGGTCAACGCGCCAAAGGCGAGCGCGTGCTGCGGCAGGATCGCGCGCCGGTCGACGGCGGCAAGCGACGGGAGGCCCTTGGCGACCTCCTCGACGAGCGCGACGGCAAGAAGGACGCCCGCGACGCCAAGCGGGATGGGCCAGGCGAAGAGGAAGGTGACGAGCAGCAGCTCCGCGACGAGGACGAGCGGGATGAGGAGGATGGCGATCTTGAACCCGCTTCCCACGCCGCGGACCTGCCGCGCGAGCGCGTCGAGCGCCTTGGCGGCCACGCGCTTCTGGTGGAAGAGGTCCTCCTCTCGGTACAAGGCGGTGCCCAGAAGGAACAACACGAAGGAGACGAAGGTGAGGGGAACGGTGGCGTAGAGCGCCTGCGCAAGCTCGATGGGGGCGCCGCGGAGGTCCATCACGACAAGCGTGATGGGCGAGACGAGGGCGACGGCCGAGACGCCCGTGAAGACGGCGGGGAGGAACGCGTAGATCGTGATCATGACGCTTGCGAACACGGTGAGGAACGTGAGCTCGCGGAACGAGCGCGCGAACATGGCCGCCACGAACTCGGCGGCGAGGAACACGAGCGCAAGCGGAGCCACGGCGAGCACGGAGACGACGCCGCCTCCGATCGCAAGCGCGATGATGGCGCAGACGCCCATCATGGCGGCAAAGTACGGAAGCGCCTTTCCGACCACGATCTCCCACGGGCGCGCCGGCGAGGCAAGCAGCGGCTCGCCCTTCCGTTGGAGGCGCTCGGCGATGGCCGATCCGGCGTACACCTGCACGACGAAGTTCATGGGGATGAGGAACAGGTAGGCAAGGACGAGCGAGCGGAACGGAAACGGCGGGGCGAGCGTCTGCGGCGTGGCTTCGCCGATCTCGGGCGGAAGCAGCTGGAAGCCGCCGGGAGCGCCCGAAGGCGGAGGCGGGGGCGGCGGCGGAGGCGCGCTTGCGCCGCCATCGTCGGAGCCCCCGGTTCCTCCGTCGCCTTCGCCGGCCCCGTCTTCGCCTCCGGAAGGAGGCGTCCGGGGCGGCTGGGAGGGCAGGCCAGGCAGGACCGTGCTGCGACCGCCGGCCGTCGGGACGTACTCAAGCTCGATGCGGATGGGAAACGCCGCTGCCTGATCGGCCTCGAAACGGAGCTCGCGGAACGTGTAATCGGCCGCCGCCTGCTTGAGGGCGGCAAGGGCCGCCCGCCCCTTGTCCGTGGGGGGCGCAGAGACGCGCGTCGCGCCGACGGAGACGTCGGCTCGGCCGGCGGAAAGCTCGCCCACCGGGTCGCCCGTGACGATCACCTGGAAGGCCGGCGCGGCTTCCACGGCCGCAAGCAGCGGGCTTGCGGGCGCGACCGCGGCGCGGTAGATCCCGCGGTCGAAGGCGAGGCCGTCGTCGAGCACGGTCGGCGCGAGCAGGCCCATGCCGACGGCAAGGGCAAGCAGCACCGCGCGCGTGCGCCAGTCGAACGCCCCGCTCGTGCGCCGCGTCTCGGACCACGCGAGGACGCCCATGCGCCGGAGGCTCTCCCGCACGGCCGCGACGCGGGCGCTCAACGGGCCGCCTTCCGCAGGAAGATCTCCTCGAGGGAGAGGTCCTTCGTCCGCACCGCAAGCACGCGGCCGCCTGCGTCCTTGGCGCGCCGCTCGACGTCGTGCACGACCTCGAGGCTTGCAACCGTGAGCTCGAAGCCCTCTTCGCCGGGCGCCGAGCCCTCGACGGCGACACTCGTGCGCACGACGTACTCGGTCCCGCCCACGGCGGCCCGGATCTCCGCCATGCTGCCCTGGGCAAGCTCCGCGCCGCGCCGCAGGAGCAGGATGCGGTCGCACACGCGTTCGACGTGGTAGAGGTTGTGGGCGGAGAGGATCACGGTCTTGCCCTGGCGCCGCAGCTCGCGCACGAGATCGAGGATGGTGGCCGAGACGACGGGGTCAAGCCCGCTTGCGGGCTCGTCGAACAGCAGAAGGTCGGGATCGTTCACGAGCGCCCGGGCGATGGCGGTCTTGCGCCGCATGCCCTTGCTCATGTCGCCGATGCGCTTCTCGTCGCGGACGGCAAGGTCCAGGCGCGCAAGCGCGGCTTCGATGCGCTCGTCGGCCGTGGCGCGCGGGACGCCGTAGAGGTCGGCAAAGAAGCGCAGGTAGGCGCGCGGCGTCATGTCCTCGTAGAGCGGGCTTTCCTCGGGCAGGTAGCCGATGCGCAATCGGTGGGCCGGGTCGGAGACGGCCAAGCCACCGACGCGGACGTCGCCTTCCGTGGGCGCAAGGAGTCCCGCCAGGATCTTGAGGGTCGTGGTCTTGCCGGCGCCGTTGGGTCCGATGATCCCGAAGATCTCCCCGCGGGGCACCGAGAAGTCGAGCCCCCGGATCGCCCACTCGGCGCCAAAGCTGCGGCCAAGGCCGGTGGCGCGCACGAACGCGTCCGACGCGCGGTCCGCCATCGACCCCGTTTCGAGCCGATGCTATATAAAATAGGTGGAAAACGGAAGCGACGCGTCGATCGGCCCTACGGCGAGCCGCGCAGCGGCACGAACCGCGCGAAGTTCTCCTCGAAGCACACGTTGCACTGCTCGATCCCGCTTGAGGCCTTGTGGTACGAGCAGAAGCGCTCCGTCGACATCATCTCGTTGACGGCCTTGGCAAAGAGCGCCACCTGCATGGGCTCGGAGGCGCCCTCGGCGATGGCCGACGCGATGGAGCGCGCGTGCACGCCGATCTCCGGGAACATGGACAAAAGCGGCTCGTCGTGGCCGCGGTCCGCGTGGAAGTAGTGCGACACGGCGGCCTGCGTGATGCCCATGGCGCGCGCGATCTCCGTCTGCTTGAGCTTGTGCTCGGAGAGGAGAATGCGGACGACCTGGCCTCGAAGCACGGGCAGGAACTTGAACACCACGAGCTCGTGCGGAAGCTGCATTCCGACCGATTCTATGCCAAGGGGGGTTGATAAGCCTTCGGCCCCGGCGCCGGCTCGGGCCTTGCATGGAGCGTCCCGGAGACGATCTCGGGCTCCTGTGCAATCGGCCAGATGTGGAACCCCTCGCGCGGCCCCTTGAGGACGATCTCGTCTCCGACGGCCCGAACGTGCTGCGCGTCGACCCTCCACGTCTTTCCGTCCGCCTGGCGGACCAGAAGCTCGTCGGCCTCGCCATCGAGCGACGCGCGAACGTCCACGACGCGTCCGAGAAGCAGGCCGGACCCGTTCCGGACGGCAAGACCAAGAAGGGAGCGCATGCCGTCGCGATGGGCGGCCCCCCGCCAAGCGCCTTGTGGGACGCGCATCGGCGGCCCGCGGGACGGTTTGCGACAGTCCGTGCCGCGGCGCCGAAGTTGTGCCGGCCGTGGTGTCCCCGAAAGCTCATCCCTTGCAAGCGGCCAACCGGGAGATGCTTGGCCAGCGGACCGACCGCTGGCCGGAGGAGCCATGACCGACGCCATCGCCGCCCTAGCGTTCACGGAGGTGTCCCTCCGCTTCCTCCCGCCCGGCAAAGCGCCGCTCGTGCTCATCCTCGGCGGGCTTCTCGTCCTGTCCGCCTCTCTTGCGTGGTCCATCGTGACGCCGCGTCCCGCGGCCGTCCGGCCCGCGCGGGCCGCGCCGGTCCCCCGCGCAAGCGCCCCCGCGCCTGCGGCGGCTCGCGTCCCGCGCGAGGCCGTCGCGCTCTCGCCCGGCTTCCCGCGCACGCTCGAGGGCGGCGCGGTCCTCGGCGAGAGCCTCGCACGCGCCACCGACGCGCGCGCCTGGAGCGACGTCGTCGAGATGGGAAGGCGCGTGGGGCTCGGCCAGCTTCAGATCCTCTCCCTTGATCGCTCCCGCGGAATGATCCTCGTCGCCCAATGCCGCTCCTGCCGCGAGCGCGGCACGCGCGGCGGGCGGCACGATTGCGCGTTCGAGGCGGGTTTCCTGCAGGGCGCCGCGGGCGTGCTCGCCCCGGCGGCCCGCGTGCGCGAGATTTCCTGCGACGCCGACGGCCGCCGCGACTGCGCGTTCGAGATCCGCTTCGCGGGGGACGCGCGGTGAGGCGTCCGCGGCGCCGGCCCGTTCGCGCGGCCTTGGCGGGAGCGCTCGCCGGCCTTTTCGTCTACGTGGCCGCGCACGCCCTCTCCGGCCTTGTTGCCGAGCCGCCGCAGGTGTGGCCCGCCCGGCTTCCCGAGGCGCTGTGGGCCTCCCTGCAGGCCGTCACGTGGTGGACGCTTCTCTTCGCCGGAGGAAGCGCGGCCGGAGCGGCGGCCGTCTCGCTCGGCGCGGCGCGGGGGGCCGTCTTCGCCCGCGCGGCTGGCCTCGTCCTGCTTGGGGCAGGCGCGGCGCTCGCCTGGGGCGTTCCGGGGCCCGCGCGGGAGGCGGGCCTTGGCCCGGCCGACCTGCCGCTTCTTGCCGCCGTCGTGGCGGGCGTGGCGATGGCCGCGGCGGCGGCGCTTCCCGTCCCGCGCCTCCTGCGCTTCTCGCGCGGAGAGCCCGCGCGCCCCCGCGAGCGACTGCGCGCCGTGCTCGGGGGGATCACGGGCGGCGCGGCGGGCCTTGGAACGTACCTCGTGGGCGCAGTCGCGCTCGCAATGACGACGCCCGTTCCCCGCGCCATCGAGGAGCTCCCCACCGAGCTTTCGCGCGCGCTTGTCACGTTCACCTATTGGGAGATGGCCTTGGTGGCCGCGGGGGCTGCGCTTGGAGCCACCGTGGCGCGCTACCGTTGGCGCGCCGCGGGGCTCCTTGGCTACCTGGGCCTCCTGTGCGTGATCGGCGGGTTTCTCCTCTACTCGCTCACAGTGGCGATCCCGCAGGTTCCGCCCGGGCAGCGGTGGCTGAGCTACGTGCTCCTGACGGCCGAGGTGGGCGGACTCTCGCTCGTGGCCGTGTTCGCGTTCTACTCGGTGGACGTGGCGGCGCGCCGGCGGTGGAACCGGCGTCCCGAGGGCCTTCCCTGGAGCGCGGACCACAAGCCCAAGATCGCCGTGCAGATCCCCGTCTTCAACGAGCCCTTCGAGCTTGTCACGCACACGATCGCGTGCCTCGTGGAGCAGGACTATCCCCGCGACCGCTTCGTCGTGCAGGTGCTCGACGACAGCACGGATCCGGCCGCGCGCGAGCGCCTCGCGAACTTCTGCAGGCAGGTGGGCGCCTGGCACATCACGCGCCCCGACCGGCGCGGCTTCAAGGCCGGCGCGCTCAACCACGCGACCGCGCTTCTGCCGGAGGACTTCGAGCTGTGCGCGGTCGTGGACGCCGACTACTGGGTCCAACCCGACTACCTGTCGTCCATCGCCGGGTACTTCGTGGACCCGACCGTGGGCTTCGTGCAGACTCCGCAGGACTACCGCAACGTCGACGAGTCGTTCCTCACGCGCCAGTACAAGCGCGCCGAGGCGTACTTCTACCACGCCATCATGCCCTCGCGCAACGAGGAGAACGCCATCATCTTCTGCGGCACGATGGGAATCCTCCGCCGCTCGGCGCTCTTGGACGCGGGCGGCTGGGCCGAGGACCAGATCTGCGAGGACGCCGAGGTGAGCGTGCGTCTGGTCGCCCGCGGCTGGAACTCGATCTACGTCCCGCGGAGCTTCGGGCGGGGCCTCATGCCCGCCGTCTTCGAGGCGTACAAGAAGCAGTTCCACCGCTGGGCCTTCGGCAACGTGCGCATCCTGTTCACGCACCTCGGGCGCATCCTGCGAAGCGACATGACCTGGCGGCAGAAGTTCGACTACGTGGGCTCCTCGCTCCACTGGTTCGACGGCGTGTTCGTGCTCACGATCGCGCTTGCGCTCCTCTACGTGGGCCTTGGCAACGTGCTTGGCTTCAACGCCGTCACGCACCACCAACGCGAGCTTGCGTTGCTCGCCCTCATCCCCGTCTTCCTGCTCGTCGACGGCGCCACGCGCCTGCACCTTGCGCTTGCAAGCGCGGGCCGCGTCCGCATCCGCGACACGCTTGCCGTGCAGGGCATGTGGTTTGCTATCAAGTTCACGAACATGACGGCCGCGCTCAAGTGCGCCGTCGGCGTGCGAGCGCCGTTCGTGCGCACGCCCAAGGAGCCCGGCGGGAAGCTCTCCCGCCTGCGCGCGGCCGGCCGCAGCCTGCGCCTGTGCAAGGGCGAGGCGGCCATGGCGGCCGTGCTCTTTGCCGTCGCCGCGGCCAACGTGCGGATCGCGATCCTCGCGCCCGGGACGGCGCCGCAGGGGACGCTTCTCCTGTCCGGCTGGCTTTGCCTCTACGGCCTTTTCTTCGCCTGCGCGCCGTTGTACGCGTACCTGAGCTACCGGACGCTTCGCCCCATGCCCGCGGTCGCGCCCGCGCGGGTGCGGGCGCCGGCCGTGGCCTTGGCGCGGCCGGGTTGAAAAGGGTCTTGCGGCAGAAGCAAGGGGCACAACAAAAGGAAACCAAGGCGGCTGCGATGATCCTTCATCGCAGCCGGCGCGAAAAAAATCAGGCGACGGAGTCGGTCGTCGCGGCGACCGTCTCCTCGGCCGCAAGGTCGGCGGGCGCGGGCGTCACGAGGCGGCGCCACAGCGCGACGGCCGAGAGCGCAAGGCACGCGGCGGCGACGGAAAGCACGATGCCGGCGACCGTGAAGCCGCCGGGCGCAAGCGAGGTGGCAAGCGCAAGCAGGCCCACGACGCCGGGGCTCACGCCGATGCCCGCCAGAAGATGGAACGAGCGGGAGGTCCTGCGGCTGGGGCCGACGAGGGCCTCCACGAGCAGGTAGCCGGGCACCGTGAGGGCGATGGGCAGCGCGATGGCAACGCGCAGGAGGTCGCCGGGCGCAAGCGCGCTTGCCGCCGCGGCGGCAAGCACCGCAAGGGCGGCGGCGGCGAGAAGGTCCCAGGAGGCAAGCACGCTTCGCAGATCAACGGTCGGGGCGGTGGCGAACGTCCCGGCGTTACCGGTTTTTGCCCACATGCGGCTCGATGCCGTTTGCGGCGCGATGAGGGTTCCGCCATTTGCGTTCTTTCGAGTGGCCCGCGTGCGACCGGTGTCCCAGAACCGGCTTCTAGACACGGAATGGCTGCCCGGCGGGGACGCCTGCGATGCGGGCGCCTTGGATGGATGCCATGCGCGAACGCAACGTGCGGAACGCCGGATTGCTTCTGACGATCGTGGGCGTGGGCGCCGTCGTGGGGGTCGCAACGCTCCTGCGCCTGGCCGAGCCTCTCTCCTCCCACGTCGTTCCCGCCGAGGATCCGTTCACGCACATGGCGCTCGTGCGCGAGCACCTGCGGGACGGATCGATCGATCCGCTGCACGCGGGGGGCGAGCTGTATCCTCCGGGCATGCACGCCGTCGTGGCCGCGCTGTGGTCCTTCGGCGGCGGCGATCTTTCGCTGTACGCGCGTTTCCTGCCCGTCCTCTTCGGTGCGATCGGCGTCCTGGGCCTCGCGCTTCTCCTCTACCGTCACGAAGGGGCGGTGGGCGCGGTCGTGGGCTCGCTCGCGTTTGCCGTGATGCCGGAGGCCGTGTTCCGCACGACCATGCTTGCTCCCACCGCGCTTGACCTTGCGATCCTCCCGTTCTTCTTCCTTGCGATCCTCGAGACGCTGCGCGGGCGGCTGGCGTGGGTGGGCGTGGCCGCTCCGCTTGCGGTCTTCCTCGTCTTCGCGCACCCGTGGGTGCTGGCGATCGTGGGCCTTACGAGCCTCGGCTTTGCGCTCCTGTCGCTGGCCGTGCCGTGGCCCGCGCGGCGCGGGCCGGCGCTCACGCGCGAGGGGCTCGCGGCCGCCGTGGCCGTGCTCGGCGGGGGCTTTGGCCTTGCCATGGCCACCTGCTGGGAAGGCTGCGGAACCGGATTCCAGGGCCTGCTCCTGCCGCTTGCCGGTTCGCCCGAGGCGCTTGGCGCCGTGGTCGTGGCGATCGCGCTTGCGCCCGCCGCCCTGCTCCTTGCCGTGCCCCGGCGCGTGGTCGACGCCGTCGCTCGCCTCTCGCAGGTCCGTGTTCCGCTGGTCGCGCGTGTGGCCGCAAGCGTGGTCGCCGCGGTGCTGCTCCTGCTCGTCACGCTGCCCGCGCTGGAGAAGGGAATGCCCGAGCACGTCAATCTCGCTCGCATGATCGGGCTTCCGATCCTGGCGCTTGCCGTGGCCGCGCTCGTGCTCCTGCCGTTTGTGGCAGGTCCCGCGGCGCACGCGGGGGCGGCGCTCTTTGCCGCCACCTTCCCGTTTGTCCTCCACAATCCCCTCGACAGCGAGTTCTGGCCGCACCGCACGGTCGTGTTCCTGGGCTTGGCCGTCGCGCTCCTTGCCGGCGTGGCGGCGGCCGGCGCCGCGCGGGGCGTGGTGGCGGCCGCGCGCGCGTACGCGGCGCGCGCGCCGGACCGGCGCGTGCGCGCCCGCGCGCTTGCCGCGGGGGCCGTTCCCGCGCTTCTCGTGACGGCGGCGGCCGGCGGCGCCGTGTACGCCGGAACGCCCGATCCGTACGACGGCTGGTACCGGTTGTACCACCCGTGCGAGTACGACGCGCTCGTGGAGCTCTCCACGTCGCTCCTTGCGCACCCGCGCGCCGTCGTCATCGTCGGCTCCTGGCAGGCGCGCCTTGTCGTGGCGGCTTTTGCGCCGGAGTCCCACCGCATATGGCTGAAGCCCGGCTTCTACCAAAGCGAGGAGGCGCGCGAGGGGGACGTTCTCCACTTCAGCCGAAACGCGTACCCGCTCGCCGTCGTGTGGGAGAAGTACGCCGCGATCGAAACGCCCGGCGCGGACCCGTCCTTTGCCGAGGAGGCGCCCTGGCAGCCCGCCGGCGCCTGGTGCGAGGGGCAAGGCATCGCCGGCCCGCGCGTGAAAGCGTGGGCCATGCGGCCGGGGTGAAAACGATGGACCAACCCCGCGCCCGCCCGCTCGTCACGATCGTCGTACCGGCCAAGAACGAGGAGCGCACGATCGGACGCACGATCCAAGGGCTTCCGCGCGCAACCCTTTCCGCGCTTGGTTTCGAGACGGAGGTCGTCGTCCTCGACGGGCAAAGCCGTGACCGCACGGCCCAGATCGCCCACGACTGGGGCGCCACCGTGCTCCAGGACGAGGAGCCCGGCAAGGGATCCGCCTTCCGCCGCGCCGTCCCGCTCCTTGCAGGCGACATCGTGGTCATGGTGGACGCCGATGCGACCTACGCGGCCGACGCCATTCCCGCCGCCGTGGCCATGGTGGCCGACGACGGCGCCGACGTCGTCGTGGGACGGCGACGGCCGCAACCGGGCGCCATGCGCCCGCTGCACCGCGTCGGCAACCGGATGCTCTCGCTTGCCGCCTCGGTCCTCTACGGGCGCCGGTGCGCCGACGTCTGCACGGGCCTTTGGGCGTTCCGGGCGGAGGCGCTCCGGCGCCTGCCGCTGTCCGCGCGCGGCTTCGACCTCGAGGCCGAGCTCTGGGCGCTCTCCTGCCGCTCGGGCCTCTCGATCGCCTTTGTGGACGTGGACTACCTTCCGCGAGAGGGGGCCGCGAAGCTCTCGACCCTTCGCGACGGCTGGCGAATCGCCGCGAGGCTCCTGCGCTCCCGCGTGCGGACGCTTCCCCCCTCGCGCGGCCCGCTTCCCCAACGACCGGCCAAACCCGGGGTGGGGGCTTGAGCCGGGCGGCGATGGCGGGCCTTGCGGTTCTGGCGGTGGGCCTTGCGAGCCTGGGCACGATCCTTCTTGCGAACTCGCCCGAGCTCTCGCCCGGTGGAGGGCCCTGGCTTCCCGGCGCTCTCTCCGGCGGCGTCGCCGCCTGGCGGCCCAACCTCGCCGCGGTGCTCGGCGACCCCCGCGTCACGGGCCTCTCCGGCTGGCCTCCCGCCTTCGACGCTCCGCCGATCCTCGCGTTCGACTTCGACGGCGACGGCCGCAAGGAGGTCGTCGCGCACGGCAACGACTCGCGCGTGTGGGTGTTCTCGGCCGACGGCAAGGTTCTCGCGCAGCTCTCCACGCGCTACCCACCCGCCTGGCACCGCGAGCGCATCCTCAACGCCGTGGAGGCGGGCGTTCTTGCGCCCGGGGAGCCGCCCTCGCTCGTCGTGACGAACCACGCCGCCTACGTCACGGTCTTCCGGTTCGACGCGGGCGCGTCCTCGCGGTCCTCGTTCGTCTTCGCCAAGGCGTGGGAGCGGCGCGCGGACGAATGCCATCGCAGCCCCAGCATGGACGCAAAGCCGACGCTTGCCGACGTGGATCGCGACGGACGGCTGGAGATCCTCGTCCAGACCGAGGAGATCGGGTTCTACGCGCTGCGCGCCGACGGCACCACGCTCTGGAAGCAATGCTGGGCCGGCGGCAACGGCGCCCCCGTCGCAGCCGAGCTCTACGGCGACGGCCGCATGCAGGTGATCGTGGGATCCGACTCGGGCCTCCTCTCCGTGCTGGACGGCGCGACGGGCGCTCCCCTCTGGACGTTCAACGCGCAGGCGCACGGCGCGCGGCCCGGCTCGATCACGGTCTCGCCGACCGTGGGCGAGCTCGACGGGCGCCTGCCCCGCGAGGTGCTCTTCACCGCGCGCGTAGCCGCGGAGCGCGAGCCCTCGCGCTACCACGAGAACCACGTCGCGATCTTCGCCGTGCGGCAGAGCATGGAGACGTGGCAGGCCGAGATCGTCTGGATGCGCCAGCCCGAATGGGCCAACCCGCTGTCGTACACGCGGCTTGTCGTGCACGACGTGACGGGCGACGGCAGGGCCGAGGTCTGCGGCATGGACTGGAACACGATCGGCCATTATCCGGGCGACTGGGAGCGGCTGGGCCCCGCCCACGCGTTCTGCCTGGACGCAAGCGGCCGCGATCTTTGGATGCGCGAGCTCGACACGTGGTGGTCGAACTCCGAGATCCTGCTTGGGGACTTCGACGGCGACGGCCGGCTCGACATCCTCGCGCACGGCCCCCGCGACGGCTACGACGGGTTGTGGCGCCTCGACGCTGCCACGGGCGCTCCCAGGGCGTTCCTTGCGATCGGCGACTGGAAGCTCTCTCGCGCGCCCATCGCCACCGATCTCTTCGGGCGCGGCACGACACAGCTTGTCGTTCCCGTCGAGCCGGCCAACGGCGGGCACCGCGGCGCCATCATGGTGTTTGACCTTGGCGTCGCGTACAACGTGCCGTGGCCGGGGGCCTAGCGCCCGCCCGGCTGCAGCCGGACGGACGGGGACGCCGATCGACCGGCACGGGCGTCCCTGAACCCTCAAGGCCGCTCGCTGGGAGAGCGATCGGGCATGCAGCGCGCCAAGGGAGGCCTTCTTGCAGCCATGCTCCTGACGACCGTTGTCCTCGTCTCGATCCCCGAGACGGCCGAAGGCGGCACGACGCGCGTCCTCACCATCACGACGGACAGCGCCAAGCCGAAGGTGCCCTTCAAGGCCTTCGACGGCAACCCGACGCGGGTCTTTGACATCAACGGGGACGGCAAGAAGGAGATCCTCGTCCACAACGACAACCGACACGTGTACGTGTTCGATTCGCAGACCGGCAAGCTTCTGGCGGAGCTTTCGACGACCTATCCGGGCGGCTGGGGCGCTCGCCCGATGAACGGCGTGGAGGCGGGCGTCCTCGTGCCCGGCGGCCCGGCGTACGTGGTCATCGCCAACTCGGCTTCCGTGATCACCGCCTACCGATTCGAGGCCGGCGCAAGCACGTCCGACCGCTTCGTGTTCACGAAGGCCTGGGAACGGCGCGCGAACGACTGCTACAGCAGCGCGGGCATGGACGCGCCCCCGGTCCTTGCCGACTTGACGGGCGACGGGCGGCTCGAGATCCTGGTCCAGACCGAAGAGGTGGGCGTCTTCGCCTACCGCGCCGACGGCTCGATCCTCTGGAAGCGCTGCACGCGCGACGACGGCCACCCGTTCTGGGGCGGCAACGGCGAGCCGGGCGTGGGCGATCTCCGCGGGACGGGCAAGCTCGACGTCGTTTGGGCCTCGGACGGCGGGACGGTCATCGCCACGGACGGCCGCACGGGCAAGACGCTCTGGCAGACGTGGCTCAAAAGCTACGCCAAGCTAGGGACGGGATCGGTCACCGTGGGCCCGGCCGCCGTCGAGCGGCTTCGCGGCGGGACGGGCGGCTCCGACGTCGTCCTTGGAGCGCGCGACAGCCACGATTGCACGAACTACAACAACAACCACGCGGCGTTGTTTGCGATCGCCGGCGACACGGGCCGTGTGCTCTGGCATCGGCAGCCCGCGGACGCGACGCCGCTCACCTACACGCGACCCGTCGTGTACGACGTGGACCGCGACGGGCAGAAGGACGTCCTCTGGGCCGATTGGAACACCCAGGGACACAAGTGCGGAACCTGGGAGGTCGTCGGCAAGAGCAAGGTCTACCGGTTCGACGCCGCGGGCAACCTGCGGTGGAGCACGGTCATGGGCGCGTTCTGGAACAACAAGGACCTCGCCGTCGCCGACGTGACGGGCGACGGTCGCCAGAACGTGCTCGCCAACGGACCCGGCTCCACGGGCGACGGCATCTGGTACCTCGATCCCGTGGGCGGGGCCAAGCAGACGTTCGTGAGCGCCGCACCCTGGAAGGTCATGCGCGGCCCCGTGGTGGGCGACCTGTGGGGACGCGGCACGACACAATGGGTCGTGCAGGCGGTCTCTGCCGACAACACGCGCGGCGCCATCCTCGTCTACGACACGGGCGTGCGATTCAACGCGGCGTGGCCACATCCGCCCTCGGGCCTGAAGTCCAGCGGCGGAGGCGTCACGCCCCCGCCGGACGACGACGGCGGAAACGACGGCGGGTCGTTCACGGCCACGTTCAGCGTTCCTTCGAGCGTCAACGAATGGTGGGTGGAGGTCAAGGTGACCTCCTCGCAGACGGTGACCGCCGTGTGCGCGTCCGTGAACGGCGGAAGCTGCACCGCGCTTGCCAAGCAATCGTGGGGCAACTGGGCCAAGAGCTTCCACGTGCCCGCCGGAAGCAAGGTCGTCTTCCGCGCAACGAGCAGCACCGGAGCCACCGCCACCTCGCAAGAGTTCACGTGGCTTGGAGGCGGCGGGGGCGACGACGGCGGTGGCGGCGACGGCGGCAGCTTCACCGCGAGCTTCAGCGTGCCCTCGAGCGTCAACGAATGGTGGGTGGAGGTCAAGGTGACCTCCTCGCAGACGGTGACCGCCGTCTGCGCCTCGGTGAACGGCGGAACCTGCACCGCGCTTGCCAAGCAATCCTGGGGCAACTGGGCCAAGAGCTTCTTCGTGCCCGACGGCGCGAAGGTCGTCTTCGAAGCGACGAGCTCAAGCGGCGCCAAGGCGACGTCGGGGACGTATACGTGGGGGTAGGCGATCGACCGATCGGCGCGGGGCTCGAAGCGAAGGCCCGTAAAGGCGGCGCGGTTTTCCCGCGCCGTCGTTCCATTTCACCCGCCACGGTTACAGAGACGAGCCGACGAGAAGGCATATTCGGCGCGAAGTCGTGGCGGGGGTGAATGCGGGCGCTTCAGCTTGGCTTGGCTGTCCTCCTGATTTTGCCCGCGTTTGGCTTTTTCGGTCAGGCAGCAACTCAAACCTATGTGCCGTTTGTCGGCATCATAATCGATCGTGACAGCGGGAACCGATTCAGCCTGGAGCTCGCTCCATGCCAAGGCAACCCGTTGGTTGGTGTTGTTCGTGGTTGCGGCACGGCCTCCGACCCTTACGTAATTGAAAAACTGGATATCGGCCGGCGGCCTGGGCTGCATGGTATTGACGTCCGCTCGACGACGAAACACGTTCTCATTCGCGATGTTTGGGTCCGGAATATGAACACTGGCATTCTCATCCGTGATGCAAGCAACATCCGCGTTGAAAACGTTCTCGTCGAAAATAACGGGGACGGTGGAATTCAGGCATTTTCCTCCACGAATATCATGATTATCGACTCGGTTGTCCGATCGAACAACGGCGACGACGCAGTTGTGATTTCAGCCTCCGACGTGGTCGTGCGAGGAAACCAAATCATCAACAACCAATTCAACGGGATCACGGTTGCAAACCGCCTGAGCGACCGCGTTTTCCTCCGCAACAATACGATCGCCAACAACAGCGGTGCTGGCATTTACTTTTTCAACGTCGGAATCGCGG
>DATLFM010000035.1 GCA_035541015.1 Candidatus Thermoplasmatota archaeon | reverse complement strand
ATGCTGCAGCACCCAATCGAAGGCCGCGGCAGCGCCTGGCACGAAGATGGACTGGCCCGCGCCGGCGCCAAAGGCGTACAGGCGCGCGCCCGGAGCGGCGCCCCGGAACTTTCCGTTGGATGCGCTTCCGTCGCCCAGCGCGATGCCGGCCACGTGCGTCCCGTGGTCGGACGCGGCCTCGGTCGTGGCTGCGGAGAGGAAGCTGTCCCCGACGCCGCTTCGAGGCAAGCTGAACCAAGCCAGCAGGGAGTCTATGGGCGTCGTGCGCACGTTCATGATCGTTTGCCCTTGGAGGTCGGGGTGGAACGAGGAGACGCCGGAATCGACGACCGCGATGCCCACGCCCGTGCCGTCGATGGCCGCGCCCGTCACGGGATCCACGATGGGCCCGCCATGGGCCGTCCCCCACACGGCCAAGGCGCGGCTGGCCTCCGTGGCCGTGTCCAGAAGCAGCGGCTCGAAGGCGCCAAGCTCAAGGTACGTCACCCCCGGGGTGCGGGCGAGCGCGCGGACCTCGGCGGGCGTGGCTTCGAATGCAAGCGCGGGAACGGAAACGTAGCCGAACCCGGGCCGATCGCCAAGCGAGGCGAGGATACGGGCGGCCGTGCCGTGGTCCGTGAATTGAGCGAGGATCCAGACCGTCGACCCGGCTTCAAGGGCCTGCGCAAGCGAGTCGGTCATGGGCGCCGCGTGGGCGACCTCGAAGGTGGCGGCCGCCCAGCCTGCCGCCACGAGCGCCGCGACGACGAGGACGGCCGACGGTCTGGAGCGGTGCAGCATCGGATGCCTCCGACCCCGGAAGGCTGCGGACGGCCCCTTAACGTTTTTCGGGCCGACGTGTTTGGAGCCCAATGACTTAAATACTACCTCCCGAATCAGGCCCCTGCGCCCCAGGAGTCGCGGCAGCCTGCCGGGTCCTCGGCGTCACCCGCCCTTCTCCAACAGAGGCCCCCGCGATGTACCAGATCGTCTCGCTCGAAGACACCGTCCGCATCCCGCCCACCGAGCTTGGCTACGAGCAGGCCGAGGTCGTAAAGAAGCTCGTGCACAAGAACATCGAGGGCCGGCTCAACAAGAAGCACGGGCTCGTCGTGGCCGCCTTCAACATCGAACGCGTGGGCGAGGGACGCGTCATTCACGGCGACGGCGCGGTGTTCCAGCGCGTCCGGTACGCCGCCGTCTGCTTCCTGCCCGCGGTGGGCGAGCTCGTCGAGGGCACCATCTGCGAGGTCGTCGAGTTCGGCGCCTTCGTGCGCTTTGGGCCCCTGGACGGCCTCCTGCACATGAGCCAGATCATGAACGACTACCTCAACGTCGACATCGACAACGAGCGGCTCATCGGAAAGGAGTCCGGCCGCATGCTTGCGATCAACGACAAGGTGCGCGCGCGCCTCGTCACGGTTTCGCTCAACGAGCTCTCCCCCCGCGAGAGCAAGATCGGTCTCACCATGCGCCAGACGGGCCTTGGCAAGCTCGAATGGATCGAGGAGGACCGCCTGCGCAAGGAAGGAAAGCTTCCCGAGAAGCCCCAGGGCGGAGGCGCCCGCAGGGGCGGCGGCGGGCGCGGCGGGCCGCGCGGCGGGCGAGCGCCCGAGGCGAAGCCCGGCGAGGGAGGGGCCTAGATGCGCGCCTGCGTCGATTGCCACATGGTCACCGAGGCCGACGCCTGCCCGTCGTGCAAGAGCACGAACCTCTCCAAGGAGTGGACGGGCTACGTCGTCGTGCTCGACGCCAAGCGGTCCGAGATCGCAAAGAAGATGAACATCACCGCGCCCGGCAAGTACGCCCTCAAGGTCCGTTAGGAGGGATGGTCGCGGAGCCGGGCCTACGGGTTCGACACCGCCTTCCGGCCGCCATGCGAGCGGCGCTTGCGACGCCCCTGGGCCCGGTCCTGTCCACCCGGCAGGCGTTCGAGGCCACGCGCGGGCTGCCCGTCGCCACCGTAGGTGACGTCACGACGGCCACGTTCGTCGACGCCGGGTACCTGCCGCAGGTCATGGTCGTGGACCACCTGACAAAGCGCGTCGAGATCGACCTCCACCTTGAAGAAAAGCTCAAGAACAAGAACGTGGTGACCAGCCAGGCCCGCAACCCCCCGGGCGTCATCACGGACGCCCTGTGGGACGCCATCGCGCGCGCCTGGGCCTCGTCCCGCCCCACGCTTGTCGTGGTGGACGGGGAGGAGGACCTCGCCGCGCTTCCGGTCCTCGCGCTTGCCCCCGAGGGCGCGGCCGTCGTCTACGGCCAGCCGCCGGACCGGGGCGTCGTCGTGGTGCGGGCGGACGCGCAGGTCAAGCGGCTCGTCGAGTCGCTGCTCCTGCGCATGGAGTGAGACGCATGGACATGAGCATCGTGTCGAAGAAGGAAAACGCGCTTCTCAAGCGAACGGAAGTGCGCTTTGCGGCCAGCCACGCGAACGAGCCCACCCCCAAGCGCGACGCCGTGCGCGAAAAGCTGGCGGGCCTCCTGTCGGTGAAGAAGGAGGCCATCGTCGTCGACGCGATGGAGAGCGACTTTGGTCGCGCCACCACGACCGGCTACGCCCGCGTGTACGCAAACGCGGACGAGGCCAAGAAGCAGGAGCGCTGGTACCTCCTCAAGCGCAACGGGTTCGACGTGGGCGAGAAGCGCGCCAAGGCCGCGGCCGCGCCGGCCGCCTCGGCCAAGAAGGGAGGCCGTTAGATGGCCGATGCGAAGGGCGGAAAGGGCGGCAAGCCCGCGGCCAAGGGCGGCAAAGCCGCGGCGCCTGCGGGCCCCGTGGGCCGCCGCGGGCTCTACGCGCTCGAGGGGGGCGCGCTCAAGCGCCTGCGACGCGCGTGCCCGAAGTGCGGGCCCGGCATCTTCCTCGCCGAGCACAAGAACCGTTTCGCCTGCGGCTCGTGCGGGTACACCGAGTTCAAGAAGTAGCGCGGGAAGGTCCCTCGAGGGCCTTCTCGTACACGCGCTCGACCCGGGCGGCCACCTTGTCGATCGCAAACTCCTCCTCCACGAGCGCGCGCCCTCGCTTTCCCATCGCGCGCGCCCGCTCCGGATCCGAGAGGACCGCGTTGATCTTCTGCGCGAGGTCGACGGCGTCGAGCGGTCGCGCAAGGAGGCCTGTCTCGCCCTCGCGGACGACCTCGCGGACGCCGGGGATGTCGCTTGCGATCACCGGCTTCCCCGTCGCCATGGCCTCAAGCGCCGCGATGCCAAACGCCTCCAGCCGCGAGACGGAAGCGAGCACGGCCACGTCGGCGGCAGCGTAGAACGACGGAAGCTCCTCGTGGGCGATGCCGCCGAGGAACCGCACTTTGGCGCCAAGCGGCCGCGCCAATTGCTTGGCGCGCGCCTCCTCGGGGCCCCGACCGAGCACGAGGTGCACGACGTCTTCGGGCGTGTGCCGCGCGGCGCCCACGAACGCCTCGATGCCCTTGTGGTGGGTGAGGCGACCGACGAACAGCACGATGCGCCGGCGCTCGAAGCCAAGGCGCGCCCGCGCCGCCGCCGGCGAAACGTCCGGGTGGAACCGGCGCTCGTCCACGGGGTTGGGGACCACGTCGGGCTCCCGGCGCCAGAGCGCCCGCGACGTCCTCGCGTAGGTCCGCGTCGTGGCGATCACGCGGCGGGCGCGCGCGATCGTGCGCGCGCCAAGCGTGCGCTCGTAGGCCCGCACGACGAAGGCTCCGCCCGGGCGCGGGATCTCGAGGTCGCAGTGGTACGTGAGGACGAAGGGAACGCCCGAGGACGCCGCCGCTTGGGACGCGTACCAGGAGGTGAGGGGAGGCGGCGTGTGGGCGTGCACGAGGTCGAATTCCCCCTGCCGGATCGCCGGCGCAAGCGCCGGCGTGACGGGTGTGGCGAAAAGCCGCAGCCGTTCGGGAACCCGCACGACGGTGTAGGGACCCATGCCCTCGCGCGCCGGTGCGCCGGGAACCGCCGTTGTCAGGACGGTCACGTCGTGGCCTTGGCGCGAGAGGCCCTCGGCAAGCGAAGCCACGTGGCTCTCCACGCCACCCACGTGGGGCGCAAACCACGGGCAGGTCAACGCCACGCGCCGACGCATCGCCTTTCCAACGAGGGGCCCTCCATCAAAGTATCGGACGGGGCCGATCCAATTCGACGCTTTTTTATGCGACGCTCCGAATCTGGAGGGTGGGCCGCAAGGCTCGGAAGGGATGCAGCATGATGCAGAAGATCACGGTCGAGAAGGCGCAGAAGATCGCCACGAAGGCCCGCCTGAGGCCCGCGCGCGTGAAGGGAACCGACGTCCTGCAGTTCACGCGCAGGGGCGGCGTCAACTTCGAGATCCTCGGTTGGGACGACTTCGCCACGACCCTCAAGACCCGCCGCCTGGCCGTCTACGAGTCCGGCGGCTTCATGAAGATCATGCGGAACTAGCGTTCCGCGAGACCCTCCGGGTCATGCGGAACTAGGCGGCGTCCAAGGCCGCCAGCACCTCGGGCGTGTGCGCGTCGACGTTCACCTTCGGGAAGACCTTCTGGATCCTTCCGTCGGCACCGACGACAAACGTGGTGCGGGCGATACCCATGTACGTCTTGCCCATGAACGTTTTTTTCTGCCACACTCCGTAGGCTTGGCACACGGCGCCGTCCGCGTCCGTGAGCAGGAGAAACGGCAGCCCGTACTTGCGCTTGAACTTCACGTGGCTCTCGGTCCCGTCGCGGCTTACGCCGAGCACCACGGCGCCGCGCGCCAGGATCTCGGCGTGGTGGTCGCGGAAGCTGCACGACTCCTTCGTGCATCCGGGCGTGTCGTCCTCCGGGTAGAAGTAGAGCACGACCTTCTTGCCCCGGAAGTCCGACAGGCTCACCTTCTCGCCGTTGTCGGCGACCATCGTGAAGGACGGGGCCTTCGTTCCCTCCGCCGGATAGGGACCTGGATCGGACATGCGGATCGTACGTTCCAGCGCTCCGTCGAGCTTAAGGTTTCCTTCGCTTTGGGGATTGCATGGTTCAGAGGATCGCCGTTTTGGGCGCGGGCCAGATGGGCGCCGGCATCGCGCAGGTGGCGGCGGCGGCCGGCTACGACGTGGTCCTGCGCGACGTGAAGCAGGAGTTCGTCGACCGCGGATTCGCGTCGATCCGGGGAAGCCTGGAGAAGCTCGAGTCCAAGGGCAAGATTCCCGCGGGCGAATCCGCGCGGATCCTGTCGCGCATCCGCGGAACGCTTTCCCCTCGCGACGCCGCCGACGCCGACCTCGTCGTCGAGGCCATCGTGGAGGACGTCGCGGCCAAACGCGAGCTGTGGCGCGAGCTCGACGCAGCCTGCAAGCGCGAGGCGATCTTCGCCTCCAACACGAGCAGCATCTCCATCACGCTTTTGGCCAGCGCGACGCGCCGCCCCGAACGCTTCGTGGGCATGCACTTCTTCAACCCCGTGCCCGTCATGAAGCTCGTTGAAGTCATCCGCGGCGAGGCGACCGACGACGCGACGACGAAGGCCGTCATGGACGCGGCCGTCCGCATGGGAAAGACGCCCGTCGAGGTCCACGACTATCCCGGTTTCGTGTCCAACCGCGTGCTCATGCCCATGATCAACGAAGCCATCTTCGCGTTGCAGGAGGGCGTGGCGGGGCGCGACGAGATCGACACGGTGATGAAGCTGGGCATGAACCACCCGATGGGCCCGCTGGAGCTCGCGGATTTCATCGGCCTGGACACGTGTCTTGCCATCCTGCGCGTCCTCCACGACGGGTTTGGCGACCCCAAGTACCGGCCCTGCCCGCTCCTTGTCCGGAAGGTGCAGGCGGGCCACCTCGGCCGGAAGAGCGGCCGCGGATTCTACGCGTGGGACGAGAAGGGCGCACAAAAGCCGTAGCTTGCGGCACCCGCGTGCATCGGACGCAATGGAAAACCATGTGACGACTCGGGTTTCCGGTGGAGTTCGAAGACGCTTGGGATGAAAAAGCAGGACTTTCGCGGAAATCCTCCGAAACGGCGGAACCTTTATCCGCTCCACGCGCGCTTTAAAGGGCGGTGCTCTGGAGGGGATCCATGCACAAGGATGAGCTTATTCAAATGCACACGTTGCTGTGCCAAATCAAGAACTACATCGAAAGCAACGGGTCGATGAATGGGGCCTTCACGACCTACAAGGCGATGAACATCAGCCCGATTCACGTGCACCGCAGCAAGACCGAGCACAAGAAAGCCATCTTCACGCTCGGGAAGGAGATCGCCGACTGCCTGTCGGCAGGCGAGGAGAACGGCGCGGCCCGCATGTCGACCCGCATGACCGAAATGCTCATGAAGATGGAGCGGGCCAAGGCGAACTGAGCCCGTCCGTCAAGCGATCGTTTTCGACATGAGGTAGGCATCCTCCCCGTCCGCGTAGTAGGCGGGGAGGACTTTTTTCCGTTCGAATCCCAACCGCTCGTACAGCCCGATCGCCGGCGTGTTCGAGATGCGCACTTCGAGCTTCACCTTGCGCACTCCACCCTTGCGGAACCGCTCGACGAACAGCCGCACGAGCTGCGTCCCGATGCCGCGGTTGCGGAACTCCTCGTCCACGGCCAGGATGAGGATGCGCGCTTCGTACGCGCGCTCGACGACGCCCAGGATGAAGCCCACGATGCGGTTTCGCTCCTCGGCCAGGATGAAGCCGTCGGGATAGAGGTCGGCCAGGTGCAGGAAGAGGCCGCCCTCGTAGTTCTCGTTGAGCGTCTGGTTCGCCAGGCGGAGGACCGGAAACAGGTCGTCCGGCTCGAAGTTCCGCAGGCGAATCATCGTACGTTTATACCGGGCGGGCGACTATAAAGGCCTCGTCGTGGTGCCCCGCCGCCTCCTCTCCCGCTTCGGCTCCGCGCGCAAGGTGGTGGAGGTGGGCGTGGGAAACGACGCCTCCACGGCCTTGGAATGGATCGAGGCGGGCGTGGCCGAGGTCGTCGTCACGGACGTGCATCCGCGCGACGTACCTCCACGGCTTCTCTTTGCGCTCGACGACGTGACGGAGCCGCGCGCCTCCGTCTATAGCGGCGCGGCGCTCGTGTACGGCGTGCGGCTGCCGGAAGAACTGCAGGCTTCGGCCGCGCGCGCCGCGATCGCCGCTCGCGCGGCGTTTGCCGCGCGGGCGCTCAAGGACGAATGGGCCGATCTCTCGCACTTGTATGGAGGCTTCGAGACGATGGGCGGGGGCTGGCGCCTCTACCGCGACCCGCTGGGGCGCTGACGCTTCCCGGAGCCGGCGCCCTTGCGGCGCGATTTGCGCACGCCCTCCAGGTCGGAATCGGTGGCGCCCAGCGCATAGAGGAGGCCTTCGAGGTTCCGCCGCGTGAGGGACCCGTCGGCCACCTTCTTCAGCACCTCTTTCGCGTCGAAGGCGATGCCAAGGCCCGCGTTCTTGATCATGATCGTGTCGTTGGCCCCGTCGCCCACCGCCACGACCTCGTCGCGTCGCAGGCCCTCCTTGCGGAGGAGCCGCTTGAGGATGTTGCCCTTGCGCTCGCGGTCGATGATGGGCCCCTTCACGCGGCCCGTGAGCTTGCCGTTCTTGATCTCAAGCTCGTTGGCAAACGCGTAGTCGAAGCCAAGCTCCCGCTGCAGCCGATCGGTGAAGAACGTGAACCCGCCGCTGATGAGGCCCACCTTGAACCCCATGCGCTTCAAGGCGTACACGAGCTCCTCGGTCCCCGGCGTGAGCTTCATCGAGTCCGCGATGCGCTCGAGGTCGCCCACGGGAAGGCCCGCCAGCATGGACACGCGCTCCTCGAGCGCCTTTTTGAAGTCCACCTCACCGCGCATGGCGCGCTCCGTGATCGCGGCCACGCGGTCGCCCACGCCGGCCGCCTTCGCAAGCTCGTCGATGATCTCGCCCTCCACGATCGTGGAGTCGACGTCGAAGACGACGAGCCGCTTTCGTGTGCGGAACATGCTGTCGGGCTGCACGATGGCGTCGACGCCAAGCGCCTCGCAGGTCGCCCGCAAGTCGCGCTTGAGCTCGGCAAGGTCGCGCCCGGTGACGTCGACGAGGATCTCGAAGGCCATGAAGTCGCCGCTTGCCACGTGCCGCATGCGTTCGATGTTGGCGCCGTGGGCGGCGATCGTACGGGTGATGCCGTGCATGACCCCGCGCGTATCCTGGCCCATGATCGTGATGACCTTGAGGTCGCGCCGCTTCCGCGCGGAGAGCGCCCCCTCGTCGACGACCTCGAGGTTGATCTCAAGGTCGATCCCGCGCAGGGCCTCGAGCAGCCGGTCGCGCGCCTCGAAGAGGGGAAGCGCCTCGGCGACGCCGGGCACCTCGACGAGCATGAACATGCTGAACATGCCGCGAAGCGCCGACTCCTCGACGTGCACGATGTTGCCGCCGGTCTTCGTGACGGCGCCCGAGACGTCGGCGATGAGCCCCGGGCGATCGCGGCCCATGGCGGAGAGCGCAAGCAGACGGCGGGGCATGCCAGGCCGTGCTAGCCTGGGCCGGGCTTCTTCCTTTCGATTTGGGCGGGGAGTTGGAGCCCACGCAACCGGGGAAACAAGCGGGTGCTGGGGGGATGGGTTCCGTGGGCATCGCCGCAAACGCGGTGGCCCGAGAAGTACTTTGGCAAACCATATTTTGCAGGAAATAAAAATTCCCGATAGCGGCGTTTTCCAACGGACCCGTCTGCGATGAATGATCATCGCAACGTCGACGACGCGTCGCGCGCGACGTTGCGGGCCCGCCTCACGTCTTGGGCACGGGCACTTCGTCGATGATCTTCTTCAGCACGTCCTCGGTCTTCACGCCCTTGAGCTTGGGCTCGGGCTTGAGGATCATGCGGTGGGCCATGCTGGGCATGAGGATGCGCTTCACGTCGTCGGGCACGACGTAGTCGCGGCCCTGCACCGCGGCGTAGCTGCGAGACGCCTTGAACAGGGCAAGCGAACCGCGGGGCGACGAGCCGACCTCCATGCGGGGGTCCTCGCGCGTGCGCGAGACGATCTCGCCGATGTACTCCATGATGCCGTCGTCGGTGTGGATCTCCTCGACGATCTTCTGCATCTTCACGATCTCCTCGGGCGTCGTGACGGCTTTCACGTCGACGTCGTCCTTCTTGCGCACCATGCGTCGGCGGAGGATCTCGACCTCCTCCTTGCGCGACGGGTACCCCACGCTCATCTTCATCAGGAAGCGGTCCATCTGCGCCTCCGGGAGCGGGTAGGTTCCCTCCTGCTCGACGGGGTTCTGGGTGGCAAGCACGATGTAGGGCTTGGCAAGCGCGTGCGTGTTGCCTTCGACCGTCACCTGGCGCTCCTGCATGGTCTCGAGAAGGGCCGATTGGGTCTTGGGGGGCGCGCGGTTGATCTCGTCCGCGAGCAGGAAGTTCGTGAAGACCGGGCCGGGCCGGAACTCGAACTCGCCCGTGCGTTGGTTGTACATGTAGATGCCCGTGATGTCGGCGGGCAGAAGGTCCGGCGTGAACTGGATGCGCTTGAAGTCGGAGCCCGAGGCGCGCGAGAAGGTGCTCGCCATGAGCGACTTTGCAAGGCCGGGGAAGTCCTCGAAAAGGATGTTGCCGGCCGTGAGCACGTCGACCGTGACAAGCTCGAGGACGTGCGGCTTGCCGACGATGACCTTGGCGACCTCTTCGATGAGCCGCTTGCAGGTGGCGCTCACCCATTGGACGTCGTTGGCGATCGAGCGGGTGCCCTTCTGGGCGGCCTTCAAGACCTTGAAGTCGGTCTCCATCGGCGTCAGGTCGGAAGAGGGGCGTTCCGTATATAAGTCGTATGGCGGGGGAGGCTCGGATTCGCGCCCCGTCGGGCGCTCTTAGGCCGCAAGGAGCCGTTCCCGCCAGCGGGCCGCGATCAAGGCCACGCCAAGGACGAGAATGGCCCCGGCCGCGATGCCAAAGGAGCTTGCAAGCTCGAGGCTTTCGCCAAGCGCCGGGGGCAGCAGGAAGGCGAGGGCGCGATGGAAAAGCACGGCGGCAAGGGCAAGCGCAAACGCCATCGCAAGGGGGCCTACGAGCGCGCGCCGGTAGCGCGCGACGATGGCCTCGCCCCAGCGCGCCAGGCGCGCGCCGGAGGTCGAGAACTCGACGTAGAGGAAGAGCGACGCGGCCCACGCCAGGCCCGCCAGCGAGACCTGCGGCAGGAGGAAGACGCCCGTGGCGGCGGCGGCCACGATGGCCGGCAGGCGAAGGCTTGCGCGCGAGGCGGAGAGCGCGTGCAGGAGAAGGGCCGCCCCCGCCGCGGCGCCGGGCGCAAGGGGGCCCACGCGCGAGTCGAGGACCGCAAGCGCGGCCACGGCAAGAAGCGCCCCCCACGCGAGAACGGTCACAGGAGCGCCCCCTTGGCCATGGCGATCGAGAAGCTCGCCTGCGGGTCCCAGTCGAGCACGCGCGCGCCGGCGGCCCGGAGCGCCGCCACGACGGCCGCGCGCTCGGCGGCGGCAAGCTCGACCACGCTTGCGTCCGCGGTGGGGAAGTGCGCGCGCGGCGAGAGGACAAGGACGTTGAGCTCGCGCGCGCGAAGCCGCGAGACGGCCTCCACGACGCTTGCGTCCTCCTCGAGGTTGGAGACCACGATGACGGGGGTCTGCCGCGAGAGCGTGGGAAGCACGGCCTCGACCGCCTGGAGGAGGCGCGTGTCGCCCGCGGGCTCGAGCGCGGAGAGGAGGTTGAGGACCTTGTGCCGCATGCGGTCGCCGGTGTCCGGCTGGACGACGTCCACGCGGGGGCCGTAGGAGACGAACTTCATGCGGTCGCGCCGGGCGAGCAGGATCTCGAGCATCGAGGCGACGGCGCGCGCCCCAAGCACGTTGCCGTTCACGGTGGCCGTGCCGCGACCGGAGGCGGCCCGGCAGTCGTAGAAGACGGCCACGTCGGTGATGCTCTCGCGCTCGCGCTGGTTCACGATGAGCTCGCCCGCGCGGGCGGAGGCCTTCCAGTTGACCTCCTTGAGGGGATCGCTGCGGACGTACTCGCGAAGGCCGAAGAACTCCATGCCCTGGCCGGGCGACCGCACGATGTGCTCGCCAAGGTATCCCTTCGGGATGCGGCTCTTGGCCTCGACCTCCGCGTCATCGGAGCCGGGGATGGCCGTGAAGTACGCCTCCTCCGGGTGTTGGAGGTCCTCGGCGAAAAGGCCAAAGACGTCCTCGACACGGTAGGCAAGCGGCCCCACCGAGTACACGCCCTTGACGTGCGCGCGCAGACGGTAGCGCAGCGCCGCCGTCTCGCGGGGCCGAAGCGCGAGCATCTCGCGCGCCTTGCCGGAGAGCTCGAGCCGCTCGGAGAGCGTCTCGGCCACCTCGAGGAAGCCGGCGGTCGTGCCGGAGTTGGCGACCGCGAGGTCCACGTCGACCCATTCGCCCTCGCGCAGGCGCTGGGGTTGGACGGAGCGTCGCACGGAGATCGAGAGGTCGCGCCGCAGCAGGCCGGCCACGAGAAGCGCGGAGAGGAAAAGGACGCCCGCGGCGGCAAGCGCGGCCGAGCCGGCCACGACGCCGGCCAGAAGCGCAAGGACGCCCCCGGCGAGGTACGCGCGTCCCTTCGCGGTGATCATCCGCGCAGCCTCCGCAGCCGATCGACGAGGTCCGGCCAGGTCTCCCGCGCCGGCGCCTCGGGCGCCGCAAGCGCGCGCGCGAGCGCAGGATCGGGCACGGCCGCGCGCAGCGTCTCGGGATCGTCGGGGAGCCGGGGCAAGCCGAGCTTGGCCGCGGCCGCCCGGGCGAGGCGGTCACGGAAGGCCGAAGGGCTCTCCGGCGGGTTGCGCGGCGCGTCGGGCGCGAATCGGTGGTCGAACAAGGGCGCGTCCCGCGCGGCCTGCGTCCGTCGCAGGCCGGCGAAGGCGGCCAGGGCCACAAGCGCGGCGCCCACGGGCACAAGCCCAAGGACGGGCCAGCGCACGGAAGCGACCGCGCTTGCGACAAGCTCGCGAAGCCCAGCCCCGCCGTGCGAGAGGCGCGAGGCGTCGAGGAGGACGGTTCCGCCGCTTGGAAGGAGCTCCGAGAGGACGCCGGCCACAAACCGCCGGTTGCTCGACTCGAGCAGCAGGGCGTTGGCGATCACGTGGGAGTCGCCAAGGAACAGCGCGCGCCCGCCGGAGGCCTCGTGCTCGAGGACGACGGCCACGGCAAAGGGCCCCGGAAGGTCGCCCTCGGTGATCCCCTCCGCCCCGTCCTGCTCGATGTAGCTGTGGCGCGTGCTCTCCCCGATCGTGTCGAGCCGAACGCCCGCGGGCGCGCGCTCGAGCACGCGAAGGCTCGTGGGAAGGTTCGTGAGGATGTCGTGCGCGCCCTTCTCGAGCCGGATCTGGACGCGAACGTACGCCGTGTCGCGCGTGCCGTCGAAGGCGGAGTCCCAGAGGCGCACGCCGTCGAACTGCACGCCCAGGCGAAGCGAGACCTGGTTTGCGCTGCCCGTGTCCTCCAGGACGAGCAGGCGTCCGCCGCGCAGGAAGAAGTCGACCACGGCCAGGGCCTCCTCCTCCGAGTAGGAACGCTCGGCGCCGGCGACGACGTAGAGCGTCCGCGACGGGTCGGGCACGTCCTTCAGGAGAAGCGGGGAAGCGTACACCGTGCCGAAGGCGTACTGCTCGCCCTGGACGACCGAGCGGAATTCCGAGAGGTCGTCCCAGCCGTCGCCGTAGGGCGTGCGACCGGAGGTGGGCACAAGCGAGAGGGCAAGCGTGGAGACGACGGCGGCAAGCGCCACGGCGACGGCAAGCGCCGCCCAGGGGACGCGTGGAAAGCGGCCTCCGCCGGGCGCCCGGGCGAAGCGGGGGCGCTTCATGGCGTCCCCCGCGCGGAGGTGCCAAGCCGCCGGCCAAGCGCGAAGTCGAGATCGTCGAGGATGCCGCGCAGAAGCCGCAAGGCGCGCGCCTTGTCCGGGTCCTCGATGGGCCGGCCCGAGTACCGCGCGCGCTCGAAGAGCTCCGTGAAGCCGCTCATGCGGTCGGGATGGATGGCCAGGCTCTCCGTGGCGGCCTGCGCGACCTCGCGCGCCGTGGCGGCCTCCTTGGCCAGCACGCCGTGGCGGGCGAAGTGCTCGACGAGCCGCGCGTGGGCGGCGATGACGACCGCGGCGGCCTCGTCGCCGGCCCGCAGGCGGCCCTCGAGCCACTCCACGATGGCGCGGGCCTCCTCGACGCGCGCGCGCTCGCGACGGGCGACGAGGTAGGCCACGCCAAGCAGGACGGCTGCAAGCGCGCCCAGGAGCGCGACGAGGCCCGTGAGCCCCCCCGGAACGAGCGCGTGGGTGCGCTGCAGGGCGACCACGGTGGTCTCGGGCGCGCGCGCATCGTCGCCGCCGTAGCGCATCGTGAGCGTGAGACCCTCCTGGAACACGGTCGAGAACGAGGCGCGCCCTTGGGCGTCCGTGAAGACCGTGAGGTTCACCGTCGCGTTGCGATAGGCCAAGCCGACGCCGACGCGGCCCTGGACGGGCGCCCCGGAGGCCGCCTCGCGCAGGAGGATCTGCGTGCGGAACGCCTGCCCGGGCGCAAGCGACTCGGATTCGACCACGGCGGAGAGCTCCACGGGCACGAGCACTCGCACGCTGCGGGCAAGGCGCGCCTCCGTCATGAACGCGCCCTCGTAGGTGGCCTCCAGGAGGTGCGATCCGGCGGGGAAGGACGCGGGCAGGGCAAGCGCTCCAGCGAAGGTCCCCGAAGCCGCGACGGGCAGGGCGACCATGTCCGCGCCGTCCACGCGGATGCGCACTTGGCCGGCGGGGACGGGGGCCCCGTTCTCCTGCGCAAGCCGCCCGGACACGGGGTTCTCGCGGCCGGCGGCGAGGTTGCCGACGACAAAGTCGGCAAAGCTCGCGCGCCCGAGGACGGAGTACGTGGAGGCGACCTGGGTCGAAGCGTAGTCGCCAAAGCCCCCGAACCGCGCGAGCGCGGAAAGCGGTCCTGCGGCGCGCGACGAGGGGAGGTTCACCGATAGGGAGAACCCGCCGTCGAGCGCGGTGGCGACCTCGTGCGTGCGGTTCTCGAGGAACAGGCTCACGCGCGCGCCCGTCACGGGCCGGCCCAGGTCGTCGAGGAGCCGTCCGGCGAGCACGGCGTCGCCGCGGAACAATCCCCGCTCGGGCAAGGTGAGCACCGTGGCGGCAAGCACCCGCACGCTTGCCGTGGCGATCTCGCCGTCGGCGTAGGCGGGCGTGGGCGAGAGCCGGGCGGTCACGACGGCCGTGCCAAGGAGCGTCTCGCGGGGGACGAGGAAGCGGATCGAGAACCGCCCGTCGGCGTCGGTGGGCGCGGGGGGCAGGGGCGCTCCCGCGAAGGTCGCCACGACGGCCTGCCCGCGGATCGGCTGGCCCGCGTCGTCGAGGACCGTCCCGTTGAGGAAGTAGGGCCGCTGCCGCTGCGCGTCGCCCACGGAGAGCGCGACGTGCGGCAGCCCCTGGATGAACATCGTGGAGACGGCGCGGCTCTCCCGGTGGAAGGGCGTCCCCACGAACTCGGCGACCAGAGGCACCGCGCCGACCTGCCGCGCAAGCGCGCTGTGCGGGATCGTCGCGCGGAACTGGCCGCGCGCGTCGCATTCGGCCGTGGCGCGATGGAGGCCCCCGAGGACGATCGCGACGTTGCACGCAAACGGCTCGCCGTTCTCGTCGAGGAGCGTCCCGTTGACGACGGCCGCGCCGGCGCCGCGGAACACGTGGAAGTCCCGCAGGGACATCGCGGTGGCGCGGCGAACGCTCAAGCCCGGGTACGCGGCGACCTCGCGGTACAGGCGCGCGTCCTCGGCGGCAGGCTCGCCGGCGAAGCGCACCGTGAGGTTGTGCAGGCCCGCGGCCACGGTGCGGGGCAGGACGTAGGAGAGCGCGAAGGTCCCGTTGTCGTCGGTCGTCGCGTTTGCAACCTCGGCCCCCGCGAGCAGCAGGACGACCGTCCGCCCGGGAAGCGGCTCGCCGCGGTAGTCCAGAAGCGCGGCCGAGGCGGTGATCCGCTCGCCCGTGGCGGGCAGCGCGGGAACGACCTGCAGGCCCGAGAATCGCGTTGGATACTGCACGCGGATCGGCTGCGCCGTCTGGTTCGAGACGAGGAGGGCCTCGCTCGAGGCGAAGCTCAGGACAAGCGGGTACGCTCCGGGCTCGCGGTCGGGCGTGGGCAGCGTGGCGTTGAAGGCGCCCGCACCGTCGGTCGTGCGCACGACGGTCGTTCCCATCCACGCAAGGGTCACGTTGCGGTTGGCCAGCGGCGACTGCGTCGAATCGACGAGGCGCGCGGCCACGACAAGCGGACGCTCGTTCTCCACCGTCGGACTCGAGTCCAGCAGGAAGTGGGAGGTCGAATGGACCTGCACGGCAAAGGACGCCGTCGCGCCCGAAAGAGGGGGCGGGCCGCCGGGGGCGGCCGTCGTGTTGGGGACCCAGACGAGGAGATGATGCCCCGGGCCGGCGGGGATCGTCCGCGCGTACGTCCAGGCGAGCTCGCCCGTCCGCCCGGCAAGCGTGAGACCCGCGGGCACGACGACCGAGTTGCGCCCGAAGCTTGCGACGATCTGCACGCGGCCGTCGGCGTCGGTGAAGCCCGCGCCAAGCAGGTTCGTGAGCCCCCGGCCGTCGGGGGCGTAGGCGTCCGGGCCCGCGGCCAGGGCCCGATCGTCGAGGCTCACGAGCACGGGGACCCCCGCGACGGGGGCCCCGACGGCGGCGCATTCGCGGCGCGCGCGATCGTTCGTGGCCGCGCAGGTCACGCGGGCCGAGACCACAAAGGGCGAGGCCTTGCTCACGAGGTTGCCCTCGGGCGCCGTGGCGGTCACCGACATCGCGACGCGGTCCTGCCAGTCGGGGATGCCGTTTCGGTCGGCGTCGGTGTGCAAGGAGAGCCGCTTGGGGTAGCGGTCCAGGCAGTTTCCGTAGCGGATGCCCCGCGTCCAGAGGTCGCTCGGGTTCCCGCCGCGGCTCACGACGGCGTCGTTGGAGCACCAGGGCCCGCCGGAGTCCCAGGGCGCCGTGGTGTCCCAGGTCCCGTCGTTGTCCTGGTCGTCGACGGGAAACGGATCCTCCCCGTTGAAGTCGTCGAGCCCGTCGTGGTCGAGGTCGCGCTGGTCGGGATCAAACGTGCGACCGTCGGTGCGCGCATCCTGCGGGTGGAGGCCCCCCCACCACGTGCCGTCCTTGCGGTAGTCGAACGTGCCGTCGGGCTGGAGGTTCCAGTCGGCCGGCATTCCCCAGCGGTACTTCTGAAGGTAGGTGAGCCCGTCGGGTGCGCGGAGATGCGCATAGCGCTCGCCCACCGGCGTGAGCCCGTACGCGATCTTCCAGTCGTCGGGGAGGCCGTCGCCGGCGCTGTCCCACTGCGAGGGGTCCTTGATGTCAAGGTCGTTGTACGAGCCGGCCGGGCAAAGGACCGGGTCCGCCTGCGGGCAACGGCGCGTGTTCGGATTGGGGATCACGACGTCGCGGCCGTCGACGATGTCGAGGATCATCTCGTCGGTGAACCCAAACCGCCCAAAGCCGCCGTCGATGAGGCCGTTGCCCGACGAGTCCCGAGTGAAGGGATCAAGCCCAAGCGCGATCTTGGCCCGCGTGGTGAGGCCCGAGTTCGTGGGATCGCCCGTGGGATCGTCGTCCCCCGGGTCCAGCGGGTTCAAGCCAAGCGAGAGCTCGAGCGCGTCGGGGATGCCCCCTCCGTCGGTGTCCGATTCGAGGGGATGGGCGCCGCAGCCTGGCGGGCCCAGCCCCAGCTGCGAGACCTGCCACTTCTGCAGGAGCGTGAGGCCGTGCGCGTCGCCGTCGAGCCGCGCGCGCACGAGGTCGGCGTCCAGCGGATCGAGGGCGTAGGCGATCTTGTAGGCGTCGGGCACGCCGTCGGCAAGCGTCTGCGGATGGAACGGACTCACCCGCGCGGCGTGGCGTTGGGTCACGTTGAGCGACACGAGGTCGCACACGACGTTGCCGGCCGTCGTGGCGGTCCGGTTGTGGATCCGCACGGGTTCGATCCCCTCGAGGAAGTCGCGGTCGCCGTCGCGGCAGGGATCCGCGGTCGGGCAGTACAGGGGATCGCCCACAAACGTGTCCGCCTTCGTGGGATCGAGCCGCCATCCGTCGGGCGCGCCCTCGGGCTTGCGCTCCGTCCAGAGCGCCTCGTACCCGTCCGAGAGGCCATCGCCCGAGGAGTCCAGAAGGTGCGGGTTCGTTCCGTACTGCTGGTTGCGCAGGTTGTGGAAGGGAACGTACTGGAGCGCGCCGCGGTTGGGATCGTAGAAGTGGATCCCGTCGTTCATGAAGTTCTTCTCCCCGTCGGAGACGCCGCTTCCGTCGCTGTCGTACTTCGAGGCGTCGAGGTCCCAGCCTCCAAGCGACGGGACCCAGCAGGCGTTGGCGACCTTCCATCCGTCGCGAAGGCCGTCGCCCGAGGTGTCGGAGAGCATGGGATCGATGGGGGACCGCGGACCCGTGCGCCCCTGCGCGTCCGGGCAGGTGGTCGGGGGAATCGGGATGAGGCCCGTGTCGGGCTTGACCTCCTGCCCGTTCACGAGCCCGTCGCCGTCCCAGTCGGGCTCGAGCATGTTCTTGCGGTCCGTGGCGGAGGGCCGCAGCGTGGCGTTGGGTCCCAGCAGGTCCAGCAAGCCGCGGTCGTCGAGGCTTGCGTACGCGTCGTCCAAGGCGCGCAGGCGATCGACGAACGTCCGGTTGCCGCCCTCGAGGCGGGCGATCTCCTGCGCGTGCCGCACGCGAAGGTACTCGTACCGCTCGCCGTCGAGCAGGCCATCGCCGGCGGAATCCTCCTTGAGCGCGTCGGTCCCAAGGTCGATCTCGAGGCGGTCGGGCAGCCCGTCGCCGTCCGTGTCCGAAGTGATCGGCGAGAGGCCAAGCTCGCGCTTTCGCTTGTCGCCAAGGCCGTCGCCGGCCGTGTCGAAAACGTTGGGATTCGAGAAGACGCGCGCGCTGCGCCCGTTGACCACGATGTCGTACCCTTGGACCTCCTCGATCGTGAGGATCTCGTCGCCATCGGCGTCGGATCGGAAGGGGTCCACGCTCTGCCGGAACGGCCCGAGCTTCTGCTCGTAGGCGATCTTCAGCGTAAGGCCCGTGCCCGTCGGGTCGGCGCCCGGGTGGTGCTGCGTCGGATCGTAGCGGGAGTTCGGGCAGCGGGCCTGCGGCGCCGCCGGCGGCGGGCAGGCGAGCTGGCGGGGCTGAACGCCGAAGCGGGCGGCAAAATCGTCCCCCAAGCCGTCGCCGCCCGTGTCGGCGAGCATGGGATTCGTGCCGTTCCACCAGACGCCGTCGCGCTCCGTCCAGCCTTGGGGCAGGTTGAAGCGATACTCCTCGAGGATCGTGGCGCCCGTGCCGGAGGGGTCCGCCCACGCGAGGAGCGGATCGAGCGGGTCGAGCCCGTAGCGGACCTTCCACCCGTCGGGAATGCCGTCGTTCACGGTCGAGAACTTCGTGGGGTCGGTGCGGTAGACGTGGATGGCCTCGTAGTCCGACAGCCCGTTGTTGGAGGTGTCGAGCCGGAAGGGGTCCAGGCCGTGGCGGGCCTGCTCGCGGATCGTCATGCCCTTGCCGACGGGGTCCTTCTCCGCAAGCTCCGGGTCCAGCGGATCCAGGCCGTACCGGATCTTGTAGGTGTCCGGGATGCCGTCGTCGACCGTGGAGAGCTTCCAGGGATCAAGCCCGCGGCGGAACAGGTCCATGAGAGCCTCGCCGCGCAGCTTGCACTGGCAGGCCGCCTCCGCGGGCTCGACGAGGTTTTGCCGCGTCCACTCGTACTTCTCGAGGCTTGTCATGCCCTCGGGTCCCGACAGGCGGTCGCCCGCGTCGGCGCGGAGGGGATCGGGGCGGCAGAAGCCCGCGGCGTCGCATCCCTGCCAGGCGACCTTCCAGCCGTCGGGGATGCCGTCGCCGGCCGTGTCGATGCGCTGCGGATTCGTTCCGTAGCGGAAGATCTCGTCCACGTCGGCCAGACCGTCGCCGATCGTGTCCTCGAGCGGGATCACGGTCTCGCCGCGCACGCCCGGATCGTGGCCGGCCACCGGCCGCGCGTCCATGGCCGACAGCGCGGCAAGGCCGAGGGCCCCCAGCGTGAGGACGAGGGAGAGCGCCAGCGCAAGCGCGAGGCTCCTCGCATGGCGGGCAAGGGCCAAGCCCTTGGCCCGCCTCATCCACGCGACCTCCGCACGCGGATCGCCACCGCGGCCGCAAGCGCAAGCCCCGCGGCGGCCGCTTCGGGTCCCGGCAAGGACGCGCGAACGTCCACCTGCAGGGTCGCCACGTTGCTCGCCAGTTCGTGCGCCGATCCCTGCGCCTGCGCCGCGATCGCAAGCTCGTGGAGGCCCGCTTGCGCGATCCAGCGGAACTGAACGGGGACCTCGCGCCCGCCGGGCAGGACGTCGATCGTCACGTTGGCCAGCGGGACCCCGTCCACGATGAGCCGCGCGACGACGCCTTCGACGAGAAGGGGGGTTGGGTTGGACACGACCGCCCGCAGCAGGACGTCCTGGCCCGGGGTTGGGATGCGCGAGATCGAAAGGTTGCCCACGCGCAGGTCCAGGCGGGCCACGGCCACCCGCACGGTGCCGGTGATCTCCGCCTCCCCGCCCTCCGTGACGCCGCGGAGGAGCACCTCCTCCGTACCCTGCTGGCCTTCCAGGGGCGACAGCGTGAGGGCAAGCGTCGCCTCGCCGAAGGCGGGCACGCGTGCGTCCGAGGCGTTCAGCCGCGCCTGCAGCCAACCGACCGCGTTCGTCTCGAGCGCCAGCAAGAGCGGAACGTTGCCGGTGTTGACGATGCGCACGGGGACCGAGCGTTGCGTGCCGGCCTCAAGCGCAAGGCTGTCGACCTGGACGCTTCCCTCGCGGATGGGGGCGATGCCCACGGCAAGCGGCAGGGGCCAGGGCGGGCCGCTGGAGGCCAGGAATCCCACGGTGACGTTGTAGACGCCCGCGAGCGCGTCGGCGCGGGGCTGCACGCGAAGCGCCTGGGATTCCCGCTCGCCGGGCGCAAGCGGCACGGGCTCTGGCAGCGTGACGTTCCACCCGTCGGGAGCTTCCACGACCACCATGCGGGCCACGTCGTCGAGGTTGCCCGCGTTGCGAACGGTGAGGTCGAAGCGGGCCAGGCGGTCCTCCGCTGTCACGTTCACCTGCGTCTGGCGGGCGGTGGCCCGGATGGCGTGCACCGGGTTCACGAACACCGTAGCCTCCGCGGTGGCGCGCTGCGTGGGGTCGTTGACGGAGATGCCGTGCACGGTCACCTGGAAGATGGTGAGCGCGGGGGCCCCCTCGGGGACGCCCACGCTTAGGCTCACCGTCTCCGGAAGGCCGGGCTTGACGGAGAGCCGTCCGGCAAAGAGGGACTCGCCGCTCAGGTTCACCGTCCAGTTCGCGTAGCGGCCGGCGAGCGGGACGTGCTGCACCTGGAGGTCGATCTGGTCCTCGATCTCGCCCGCGTTCACGGCGACGAGCGGAAACTCCACGGTCGATCCCGGATCGACGTACTGGGTCGCGTTCTCGAGGAAGAAGGCGATTCGGAACTCCGGATTGATCGTGGTGATGGCGGTGACGGCGGAGAAGGCCAGGGCGTTCCCGGTGCTCGTCGCGATGACGTTTGTGAAGTCCGTGAGGGTGACCGTCTCGGTCGGCGCTTCCACGCGAAGCCGCAGGATCCGGCTCTCGCGCGGCTGCAGCGCCACGGTGGAGACGGGGTTGCCGTCGGCGTCGGCCAACGTGGCGTTCCAGTCGGAGCTGCGCACGACCTCCAGGCGCGCCGTGTCGGCCACGTCGCCGAGGTTGACAAGCGCGAGGTCGTATGTGGTGGCGTTGCCCGGCCGCACGCCGGCCTGGCGGATGGGGTCGGGCCGCAGCCCGTGCGTGTCGAACGTGAGCAGGATCTCGTAGTGGATCGAGACGGCGACGATGAACTGGATGCTGTCGGACATGCGGGGGTTCGACAACGAGGTGGCGCGCACGATGACCTGCGCCGGCGGCACGTCGCTCGCGTTGCCCGGGGGCGCCTTCACGCGAAGCACGCCCGACTGCGGGTTCTGCACGCGGTTCTCGATCACCGCGTCCGAGGGCAGGATCTCGGCCGTCCAGCCCGCCGGCACGCCTTCGACCGCAAGGTGGATGCGGTCGGGCAGGAAACGCCCGGAGGTGCGCTGGCCGATGGCCGACACGCCCAGATCGAAGGTCGTCTCGCCGCCCGGGGCGACGAAGGCCGAGCGCTTGGCGGCCGAGAGGCGGACGAGGTAGCTTCCCCACTCGACCGCGCCGATCTCCGCCTCGGCCGGCACGAGGCGACCTCCCAGGGCGCCGCCGAAGGCGCCGCCGCGGTCCATGCGCCACAGCACGGTCACGGGCTTGTTGGACGTGACCGTGTAGCCCCCGTGCAGCGGCTCGAACACCCGGTAGCCTCCGGCGTCCAGGAGGACCGACGAAAAGGCGTTCTCGTCGGCGTGGCGCAGTTGGACGCGCGTCTCGTTGTGGTGGGCAAAGATGGTGATGCGCCCGTGCCCCCCCGTCTGCTCCGTGAGCTTGGCCACCAGGACGTGCTCCTGCCGGGCCTTCCCGGCCACGGTCTGGTAGACGAACTGCTCGCGCGCGTCCATCTTCGTGGTCGTCGACGTGGCGAGAATCCGCTGGCTCGGGGAGCGCGAGCCCGTCTTGAAGTAGACGGGCACCGGCAACGCCATGGTGTCGTGGCTGTAGATGCAGCCGCCCACCGAGGAGTCCCATGCGCGGGCCAGGGTCTCCCCCAGCGTGGCCGCAAGGCCGGGGCTCACCGGCTGGTCTCCGCACAGCACGCCGCCGGCAAGATCGAGGTTTCCGACCTCCACGCGCGCTTCGTTCACGGGCGACACGAGGCGGAAGGTCCCCTCCCGCTTGGCCACGCTGAACACAGACGTGCCTGCCACGCCGCCGGCGGGCGTGATCGCGGGGAAGACGCCCGGACCAACGGAGACGAGAAACACCGGGGCCGATCCGGCGTCCGCGGCGTACCGCAGCACGCCGTGCACGGCCCCGGCGTGGCCTGCGAGGTTCACGCGGAGGAACTGCGTCCGGAACGTCGAGCCGGGCGTGAGCGGCTCGTACCGGAACCGGGCGACCTCCTCCTCGGCGCCGCCCGGATGGACGTGGTAAAGCGTGCCGCGAGCCTCCTCGCCGGCGTTGGGCGCCACGATCATGAACTGCGCCGAGGTGGCGTACAGAAGGAAGCTGCGGCCGACGAGCGTGCCGTCCTCGCTGGGATGGAAGGTGCCCACGTCGACGGGGCGGCCGCGCGAGTCCGCGCCGCGGGCCGCCGCGTAGGCGACCACGGGCTTGTCGGCGACCACCTTGAACCGGCCGTCGGAGGCGCGCGTCGCGCCGACCTCGTAGGAGGCCGCTTCGCCGCGCCCAAGCACGACTTCGCGGCTGGGCTGCAGGAGGGGACGCGCGGGCGACGTGCTGTACTCGTAGAACCGGACGCGCGTGTTGGCGTCGAGCGCGACGACGGTCACGACCCGGTTCCGGTCGAAGTTGTTCGCGTTGTACGTCTCCCCGTAGAACACGTTTGCGCGCGTGGCGCCCGATAGGGCGTCCAGACGCTCCATCTCCTCCCCGGCATACGAGGGCGCAGGCTTCCTGCCGTTCTCGAGGATGTCGAAGTACACGTAGAAGAACCGCGGCGCGTGCACGTCCTTGGCAAGCCACGTGAGCGTGACGATGGGGTTCGTGCCCGCGTCGAACGGGCGCGGGGTGCGCTGGGCAAAGAGCGCCGTGTTGAGGACGTAGGGGACCTCCTCCCGCACGTGCTCGGGTCCCTCGCGCTGGGGGTTGTTCACGATCGGGTGGTGATCGCGGCCGAAGAATCCCGTGTACTCGACGACCCGGAAGCTGTCGAGGTCGAGCGTGAAGCTGCGCAGGAACGGCTGCCCGCCCATCGAGTCGTTGAGCCATCCCGCCGTGAGGAGAAGCTTGCTGAGGTCAAGCTCCGCCTCGACCGGGTGGTTGACGAGGCGCGGCAGGTACGGCGCCATCTCGAGGCCCTCGTGCGTGAGGTTGATGCGCGGGTGGACGGCCACGGGGACCCGGAAGTGCCAGCCCGCGTCGTCCTCGGGGCCCCACCATCTCGCCGTCGCAAGGCCGCCGGGGTCGAAGACCTCCTCGCCCGCCGCCGCGGCGGGCGAAAGCGCAAGCTGGGGTAGGAGCAGGGCGAGCAACGCTGCCACTGCGGCACGCCGACCGCGACCTCCCCCGCGTCGCATCGCCTAGGGCTTCCTCCTCCGGCCAAGCGCCGCCGCGATCGCGCACAGCGCCACGAGGATCGGCTCGAAGCCCGGCAACCCGGCCAATCCTCCGTCGGCGGCCTCCAACGACAGCTCCAGCGCGTTGTTCTCCTTGGAAATCTCCACGAGGTCGCCGGCCTCGTCCAGGAGCACGGTCACGACGTGCCGGCCCGGCTGGGCCTTCCAGGTGAACTCGACGTCCCGGCTTCCCCGCGGGGCGAGGTCGATGACCTTGTACCCGACCAGGATCCCGTTCACGTAGGCGGACACGGTGGCGCTCTCCACGGAGACGTCCGTCGGGTTCTGCGCCTTGAGGGTGATGCGCACGTCCGATCCCGGCGCGGGGTTGCGCGGACGAAGCTCACCGGCCGCAAAGGCAAGATCGGGCGCTTCGACGAGAAGGCTCGTCGGGTGGGCGACGGTCCGGCCCTGGGCCTGGACGAGCCAGCGCACAACGTGCGCGCCCGGCGGCGTTCCCAGCGGGACCGTGAGGCTCGCGGGCACCTCCAGGGATTGTCCGGGGACCATCTCGAACGCGGAGCCGCCAAGCGAGACCAAGGCGACCTCGCTCTCGGCGGCCAGGCGCACCGTTCCGGGGACGTTGCCCTCGTGGACGAGCACGAGCCGCGCGTCCACGGACTGGCCGGGGCGGTACGTGGACGGCAGGTCGCGTGTCGAGACTCCGACGCGCACGACGCCTTGGACCACGACCGGGATCGTAACCGTTTGGGAAAGTTCCCCGAGCCGCCCCACGACGACGATCTCGTAGCGGCCCGGCGGCGTCTGCGGGCCCGGCGGCGTGGTGACGTTCAAGGTCACGTTCCGGACCGAGAAGCCGTCCAAGGCCAGGCTCGTGCGGTCCAAGGCGACCGACCAGCCGGCCGGGGCGCCAAGCACGGAGACGGTGGCGATGTCGCCAAGCCCGTTGCCAAGGTTCGCCACGCGCACGTTCACGGCGGTCGAGCCCGGCGCGAGGACGACCTCCGAGGGCGCGTGCAGGGCAAAGCCCTCCTCGCGCTCGACCTCGACCGTGAACGCGAGCCGGTCGGCGCGATGCGGCGCAAAGGCGGAGGAGGCGACGAGCGTGAGCGGATAGGGTCCGGCGTGCGTCTGCTCGGGCAGGCGAAGGAGGATCTGGGCCTCCATGTCGGCGCCCACCTTGACCGGCATGCGCCGCTCGGGGAGCGGGATGGCGGCCCAGCCGGCGGGCAGGTTGGGAACGTCGAGCAGGATACGGTCGTCGGAGTTGCCGCGGGCGCCGACCACGACGTCGAAGGTCACGACGCTGCCCCGACGCACGACGAACGTCTCCAGACCCTCGCTCGAGACGCGCGGGTCGTACGTCCGCACCGGCACCGGCACGAGAACGCGGTTGTTCTCGAGGTCCGGCTCGTAGAGGCCCCCGCCCGTGAGGAAGGCGAACACGGAGAGCGACTTGCGGGCCTGGCCGTCGGGCCCCACGACCACGCGCCAGGGCGCCCGGAGGTCGACGCTGCCGCCCGGCGGAATCTCGGCCACGCGCTCGATCCAGAAGCGGTCCTTGTCCGACGAGAAGTCGATCTGGACGCCGCGCGCGGGGGCTCGGCCCGCGTTTTGCACGCGGACGAGGACGTCGACCACGCTTCCCTCGACGGGACCCTCGGGGCCCTCGCAGGCGGGCATGAGCGCGCGGATGCACACCGGCTGGTTGCCACGCTCCAGCACTTGGAGCGACGAAACGACGAGGTCGGGAAGCGGCAGGCTCACGACGTCGATCGAGAACCGGATCTCGTTGTTGCGCGTGCTCATCTCCCGGGTCGCCGCGTTGGCGAGGAACGCCTCCACGACGATCGTGTGCGGACCCGTTTCGCGCGGGGTCCACGTGAAGGGCAGCGACACCGTGCGACCGCCCGCGTCGAGGAACGCCAGGCGGGTGACGGGCGCAAGCGTGGGGCCGAGCACGACCGTCTCCTCGCCGGAGGGCGAGCGGGCCAGCAGGCGCACCATCACGTCGCGCGCCTCGGCCGTGCCGCGGTTGGAGATCTGCACCGTGACGAGGGTCGGCACGCCCGCGTACACGGAGCGCGTGGGGCCGCCCAAGAGGGAGGACTCGGTGCCCGTCTGCACGTCCTCGACGACGACGTCCGGGTGAAGCGCCGTCGAGTGCTCGAGCAGGATGCGCAGCGAGTGCTGGGCCATGGGATCGAACTGCGAGACGGCCCGGACGACCGCCTCGAACTCGTACTTGAACTCGGGCTCGAGGAGCCCGACGGCGGCCGTCACGACGACGACGATCGAGCGCGACGAGCGCGGCGGGAGGAGGACCTGCATCCGGTCGACGACCCCCCCGGGCGTGGCAAAGCCGGTGCCCGCCTCGATCCACTCGGGCGGCGCCACGCCCACGAAGTCGAACGCGAGGTCCACGAGGTCCGGAAGACCGCCCGGGTTGCGGACCACGATCTCGAACTCGTGCCGCTCGCCTTCGGCGATCGAGTCGATCACGCGCTCGATGGGCCGCGGGCAGGGGTCGCCCTCCTGGTCGGCGGAGACGCCGCAATGCAACGTGGTAAGGTTGGCCGGACGCGGGCAACCGGACTCGCGCGAGGCGTTGGCAAACGGCACGCGCTCCACGCCGCAGACCACGCGGGCGGCGCCGGGCACGTCGAGGAACGAAAGCCTCGGAGCGTAGCCGGAGACGGAGATCTTGTCGATCACCCACTCGAAGTGGCCCTGGGCCGGGCCGAAGCTTCCGGCCCGGAAGCGCAGCCGCGCCGGCACGGGCGGGCGCCAGTCGAACTCGTTGTTGGCGCGGGCCTCGTCGCAGACGGCGTACACCTGGGCCGGGCCGTCCGCGATGCGGCATTCGTCGCCCGCCGCGGCCGAACCGAGGAGGACGTTGCGCTGCGTGTGCCCGAGGAGTGGGTAGTTCGAGACGCTGCTGTTCGAGAGGTTGAAGACGACGGTCTCCCAGCCGTCGGTGGCCGCTCCCAGCCCGAAGCTGCGGTTGCCGTCCAACGGGTTCGTGGGGATGCGGTTGGCGCGCATCGTCGGCAGCCCCAGCGAGCCTCCGTCGCCCTGCGCCGAGTCCGAGTCGGGGCACCACAGCTCGTAGGCGTCGGAGGAGTGGCCGGTGTCGGGGTTGTCGACTCCCGCGGCTCCCATCCCGCACCCGTTGGCGCTGGCGCCGCCAGCGGCGCGCTCGTCGTAGGCGTCGCGCACGAGCGTGGCCGTGCTGTCCTTGCCGTAGCCCAGGGAGCCACCGAAGACGGGCGCAAGTGGGATCCAGTCGGTCTCCATGCTGTGGAAGGTCCAGTAGCCGCCGGGCGGCGGGCCAAAGGGCATGGGCACCCACCGGGCAAGCTGCAGCTCCACGAGGCCGGCGGCGTCCGGCGGCATCGAGTACGTGTGCTGCAGGTGGAGGAACGTGGAGTTGAAGTCGGCTCCGCGGAGGTAGAATACAGGCGACAGAAGCGCGTCGTCGGTGTCGCGCGTCGAGGAAATCCGCTCCTCCGGCCGGATCCACATCCAGGCGCCGTCCCCGGCGCCGCCGGGGCCTGCGTCGGGGTCCCACTGGAAGCGCGCGCCCCCGTCCCGGTCAGGATGGCTGTTCGTGGGCCTGCGGTACTCGACGTCGCGCGTGAAGGGCTGCGGCCCGTTGTTCGTCGTGATGTGTTGGACGCGGGCGCTGTCGACCCACGTCCAGTTGCCGTTGTCGCGCATCCAGAACGGTCCGGCGCCGGACGTGAAGTTGCCCGTGCAACGGAGGCGCCCGGTGGCGTCGGGGAGCGGGTTGCAGTAGCTTGAGTTGTCGAAGGTGCGGTTGTCGCCGACGGCCGTCCGGTTGCCGAAGTCGAAGTCGGCGTGGAGGTACAGGCCCGTGTGTCCCAGCAGCACGCTCACGTTGCGCGAGGTCATGTTGCGCTTGGGAACTCCGGTCTCGTTTAGGATCGAGGCCGTCACGTTCACCGAATAGACGCCCGGCGGCAGGCCTCGGGTCTGCACGTTCCAGACGACCGACCGCTCCTCGAGGTGGTCGAGCGTGAGGTGGCGGGCGTCCAGGCCCAGGGGCACAAGCGTGCCGTTCACGACGACCGATGCGCCCGTGTACGTCGTGCGGTTGCCCCAGCCAAGCGTGCCGTTGTGGTCCCATCCCTGCGGGCCGGGATCCAGGCGGACGAGCGTGGCCTCCGCCCGGACGCGCTCTCGCTGGGTGCCCCAGTTCGACAACAGCGTGGACACGGCAAAGGCGCCGTCGGCGGGGACCGTCCGAGGAGCCACGTCCTCGGGCAGCAGCTTTGGCTCGACATGCTGGACGGTGGCGGCGTGCAGGCGCAGGACGTGCGTGTTGTCGTACGTCCGCTCGTCGCCCTCAAGCGGGATCACGTGCAGGATGATCTGGTAGTCCTGGTTCTCGATCTCCGGGATGCGACGGTCCACCACGTCGTCGGCAAAGGGCGACCGGAACACGGTCGTGCGCTGTCCGGGCCCAAGGCAGCCGGGCACGACAAAACTCTGCTGCGTGGCGTTGGGCGGAAGCGAGTTGTCCGGCAAGCGGTTGGCCCGGATCCAGCCGACGAGGTCGCAGGCCGGCTCGAGCCCGTCGTTGCGGACCTCGATGCCCACGCGCACCGGCGAGCCCGGAGCCATCCAATGGACGCCATCGGGCGCGTGGAAGGCGGACAACGGCTTGCCGTTGATCGTCGCGATGCGAGCCGACACACTGTGCTCGCGGGTCCGGCCCAGCAGCATGAGGTCGTCCACGGCAAACGATCCCTCGTTGAACATCTCGTCGGTGGTCGCGCGGAAGCGCAGGAGCGTGGGCGAGGACTCGAAGACCCCTCCTGTCACGCGGATGTCGTCGATCCACCAGCCGGTTGCGTCGCCCGTGGCGTTCGTGGTGCCGACAAAGGCGATCCGGATGCGCTCGTTCAGGAAGCAGCCGCCCTCCGGCACGCAGTCCTTGCCCGTGAGCACGTCGAGCCGAAGGCCAACCCTCTGCCAGCCGGGGATCGAGGCGACAAACGCCGGCGTCCCGACCGGGATGAAGGTGCCGCCCGAGTTGGACGCCCACGTGCCCGTGTACGGGGAAGGCTGGTTGCGCTCGGGCTCCCGGAGGGGCATCCAGGCGTCCTTGCCCTCCGTGTCCTTCCGGCATTCGTCCGTGTCCTCGACGACGCAGACCATCACGGTGCCGCCGCCGGCCCAACCGTTGCCGGCGGTGAGGAAGCTGTAGAAGTGCCAGAAGCTCAGCGTCGCCGGCTCGGTCACGCCGCGAAGGTCGACGACGGGCGAGACCAAGCGAGCCTGGGAGTTGCGTGCAAGGGCGGGCGTCGTGTTGAGGGGCTCGTCGACGTAGCGGCCAAAGAGGAAGGCGTGCGTCCCGCCGGGGCGCGAGAAGAGCCCCACCGAGCTGTTCGACCAGGCCCACGAGGCAAGCGGGCCGGACCCCGCGACGCGCGAAGCGGCCGCGGTCCACGGCGCGACCCCGGCAAAGGGCGTGGTCACGCCAAACCACCGCTTGGGCTCGAGATCCCCCGGGTCGGGGAACTGCGCGGGCGGCAGCAGGTTCACGTCCGTCGTGACGCGGCCGCCGAAGTTGCGCAGCGTGACGGGGATCCATTTGGGCAGCTTTCCGCCGCGCGAGGCCGCCGTGAGGACGTTGTCCCGCGTCCGGCCGGCGGTCCCGCACTCGGTGAGGGGCCGCCAGGTGCGGCCGTCGTCCGTCGAGCACTCGATCGCGACGGAGTCGCCGCGGTGCAGGTTGTTGAGGTAGGAGAACACGAGGTCGGCGTCGCGCGCCACGTGCGGCAGGAGCTCGAAGGTGACAAGCGAGGACGACAGGTTGGGCGCGTAGACGCTTCCGTTGCCAAGCCGCCACAGCCAGGGGGGAGAAACTGCAAGGTCCGGAACTTCAGCAATCTCCCACGAGGGACCCGCCTCCCAGGTCGCCGCCGAGTCGGGCGACAGTCCGTCCAGCTGGATGATGTTCTTGGCGTGGAACGTCGTCGAGCGGGCCAGGCGTGGCTGGTTGAGGCCCTCAAGCTCGATCTCGTAGAGCGTCCCGTCGTAGAGGACGCGCTGGAGCACCTTGACCTCGACGCCGTAGCGGCCCAGCTGCGAGAGCTCGTCGCCGGGCAGGAAGATTCCCTGGGGGAGGCTCGCCGAGGACCCGGGCTGGATGGGCGCGAGCGCCTGCTCTTCGGATTGCCATATGCTGCCGTCGGGACGCGTCACGACGGCGTAGGCGAGAACGCTGTCCAAGCGAACGTTGCCGTGGTTCTGCAGCGTGAAGTCCAGCCGGCGGCTGGCGCCGGGCGGCGCCGTGCCCGGCACGACCTCGAATTCCTCGATGAACCGCGCGCGCGGGTTGCAGCGCGCGGTGAGCTTCACGATCTCCTTGTTGTTGGCGGGATTCTCGTCGACAAAGGGCGGGATCGAGACCTCGATCTCCAGCTCGAGGTTCAGCTGGCGCGTGCACCAAGGCTCGTTGTCGACAAGCGGGATGCTGACGTTGAACAGCCGGGCCGTCTCCTGGCTTCGCCCGGCGGCCGTGATCGAGGGCAGGCCCGCAAGGCTCGTGACGGGCCCCCACACCTCCGTGGCGTTCGTCGGCGCGTAGGTCTCGTTGCCGCCGAATCGGACGCCGATCGTGTGGATGCCGCCGACGAAGCTTGGCGCGGGGATGGCGAACTCCCCGAACACGTCGGTCGTGGCGGCCTCCGTCGGGTGAAGGTCGACGACGAGGGAGACCTCCGCGCCCGGCAGGGGCTCCGGCTCCTGCGCGACGGTCTCGAGGCGGCCCGTGACGAACCCTCGGGGATCGAGGCTGCCGTCGTCGAGCAGCGGAAGCAAGAGGCTCAGCTGCGTCTGCTGGCGTCCGTCCGAGACCGGGTTTGGCTCCTGGGAGCGGCCGGAGATCCTCCACGTGAGGACCGGCGACTGCGTCTCCGTGCCGAGGTTGCGGACGGTGACCTCGATGCCCGCGCGGCGTCCCGGCGGGACGAGCATGGCCTCGCCCTCCTGGACGGGCCCGCCGTCGGCCTCGACGCGCGCCCGCGCGATCGCCACGTCGTTCACGAAGTTGCGCTCGCTGATCGTGATGGCGTCGATCCACCAGCCGCCGTCCATGGTCGAATTCGTGCTTCGGTCAAGGCCCGTGCCGTTGCCAAAGGCGATGCCCAGGTGCCCGCTCGGATTGATGGCCTTGAAGGCGAGCTGAATCTTCGTCGTGAGGAGGTCCCGCCGCTGGAGGGGCTTGCCCGACTCGTCCGTGAACAGGGCGTAGACGTTCTCGAGCGGAATGGGGCCCTGCTGGACCCAACCGCCGCTGTCGTGCACGAACGCGAACCGCAGGTTCGACACGCCGGGGTTGGGGCCAAGCAGCTGCCAGTCGGTCCACACGCCCGTCGCGCGCAGCGCCCGCACCTCGACGAGGCCGGCAAGCGTGCAGGGTCGAGGGTTGCTCACGCCCGTGGCCCCGCAAAACGGATCGTTCTGCCCGCTGCCCAAGGGCGTGAAGCTCAGCGAGTGGCGGTGCTGGAAGGTGAGCGAGGGCTCCAGAAGCCCGGCAAGATCCAGGATCGGCGACACCAGCCGCTGCATCGGCTGGTTGGGGCGAGCGCCGCTTGGGCAACGGCCGACGTCAAGCGGCGTCAGGTTCGCGTGGGTGCAGTGAACGAGCTGGCCCGCGGGCACGTAGGTTCCCATCGGGGTCTCGACGCCGAAATGCCAGGCGGCCGTTCCGCGCGCGTGACGGGCCTGCGTCCGGTGCCAGAGCGTGCCCTGGTGCTCGGGCGCGACCTCGGTCGGGTGGGATTTGAGGACGTGGCGAGGCAGGGTTTCCCACTCCTCGTCCCAGACCGGATCCGAACGAATCCAATCGCCCGCGCCCTCGGGATCGGCGAGAAGCGTGGTGCCGTCGCCCGCCGCGATGACGACGTTGTCGAGCAGCCACTCGAAGTGGTGGTCCGCGGCGGTGAACACCTTGCTGCCGCGCACGGTGTCGTCGGTGGCGTTGATCGTGTCGCGCAGCTGCCCGGGCATGAGCGGGTGCTGCGGCACGCCAAGCGTGGCGGGGTCGCGCATGGCAAACGGCGACCGCTGCGCCACGAACCGAAGCTCGATCTGGCGTCCGGCGAAGGCGTCGAGGTTGAGGGCAAAGGGCCGCCACTCGGGCGAGGCCGAGGCGTGCAGCTGGTCGAACGTCGTCAGGGTCACCCACGGCGACTCGTTGGCGGCGCCGACCTCGCGGACCTGCACGATGGCCTTGTCGAAGAAGCGGCAGGAGCGCTTGCAATCCCAGCGCTCGCCGTCGATGCGCAGCTGCTGTTCGAAGGTGAGACGGGCCCCCGGCTCCCAGCGAAGGTCGATCGTGCGGTTGAGCTGGAGGACGTTTGCGTGGACGCTGTGGACGACCGCCCGCGGGCTTGCCTCGCCCAGCACCGGGATGCCGGTGAAGTTCCCGCTGTAGATCGACTTGGCGCGCGGCTCGACCTGCAGGGAGCACGCGCCGTAGAGCGCATTGTGGGCGTCCGTGACGGTCTGGTTGTGGGACGGGTCCTCGAACTCGACGCGCGGGTCCCGGACGAGGGGACAGCTCTCGTGGACCGCGCGCTCGAAGGCCTGCTGCAGGCCCGTCGTGCGGAACATGGCACCGCCGGCGGCCGGGATGATGACGGTCCCGTTGGCTTGCGTCCAAGCCGCGTCGTCCACGCGCAGCGAGCCGAGGTAGTAGCTGGCGGCTGGTAGGCCCAGCGGCTGGAGGACAAGCGTCCGGGAGAAGTCGTCCTGGAACAGGACCCGCCGCCCGTCCTCGACGCGCGCTTCGTAGATCGTCCACCCGTCACCCTCGGGCGGGCCGTCCCCGGATCGCGCCAGGAGACGGAACCGGACGAGCTGCCCTTTGAACTGCGAGAGATCGAACGTGTGGTTCACGATGCCCTCCGATTGTCCCGTGAACCCGAGGTCGCCCAGCGCGCGAACGGCGGAATGGTCGTCGACCGTCCCGTTGAGGGCGCCCAGGGGATGGACGGTGCGCCAGGTGCCCACGCCAAGGCCCACCGACGGCGCCACTTGCACGAGCCCGCCGTCGAGCTCGTAGGCAAAGCCGTACGCGTGGCGGAGCACGAGCTTGGGGTCGGTTGTCCCCGTAAGATCGATGGCAAGGGGGGACGAGACGGCGCCCCAGGCGTCGGGGCGGTACCCGCCGAACGGAAGCCCCCAGCGCAGGACCGTCCCGCCTCCGCGCGTGTCGTTGCGCCAGTCGTCCACGGTGGGAACCGTGAAGGTGAGGTTGTTGGGCGCAAACGGATGGCTGCTCGTGACGAACTCGTTTCCAAACAGCCGGCTGCCCACGAGCTGCCAGGATTGGTTGTTGGGAAGCACGACGCCCGAGCGGCGTGCGTCGAAGGTCGTTCCCGTCACGGCGCGGTGCGGCTGCAGCCAGGTCGCGGCGGCGCTGTGCGGCCCCAGAGCGTTGTAGTCGACGGTGTCGATGAGGATCGTGCCGCCCGTCGCGTTTGTCACCCGGAAGTCGTCGAGGAACACCGGCATCGAGTAGCCGGGAGCCGGAACCTGGTGGCGGAAGAAGATGCGGCTCGTGTCGGAGAGGCGCACCGGCATCGAAACGGTCCGCCAGCCCAGCGGCTTTACGCCAAGCTCCTCGTCGTTGAAGCCGTCGAGCCGGTAGGCGTCGGGGCCCCACATGAGGGACTCGCCCCACTCGACGCGCGTCATGTTCCATTGCGCGCCAAAGGGCAGCATCCAGACGCGGTTGGCCTGGCCCGTGTTCGAGTACAGCGAAACCTCCATCTCGAGGCGGCTGCCCGCGGCCAGGACCGTTCCCGTGGCGTTCTCCCACGTGACGCTCTTTCCGAACGAAACCGACTCTCCCGCCAGGACCTGCCAGCGCTCCTGGCTCGTGAACGTCCGGTTGACGAGCGCAAGCTCCCGCAGGCTGCCGTCGGCCAATCGCTCCAGGAAGCGGACGCGCAGCGCAAGGCCGATCGTGCTCTCGCTCTCGGAGGATCCCGGGCCGCGCGTGAGGTTGAGGTGCACGCTGACGGGCGTGGCGATCCGCATGTCCGACGCAAGGGAGGGCGTGAGGGCAAAGCGCAGGGGGCTTGCGACCGCAAAGGGCGTCGTGGTCGCGGTGAGGGGAAGGCTCGTGAAGGTCGAGCTGGGGCCTCGCTGCTCCGTGAGCGTGCACGTCGTCGCCGCCGTGCAGACGCCCCCGGTGAGGGCCGTGCGGTTTAGGAACACCGTCCACCCGCGCAGGACCTCGAAGGCGTCCGCGGGCATGTGCATGCGCTCGCGGGCGGGGAACGCGACGTAGGAGATGGCGCTCTCGGTCGAGCCGTCGTAGCGCAGGCTCAGGCGGGTGGTGTTGACCGCGCTCAGGTCGATGGCGATGCGGTGGCCGGCGGGAATCGTCACGCCCGTCGCGTTCCACAAGAGGTGGCGAACGACGTCGCGTCCCTCCGTCGTGTAGGCGCCCCGATCGCGCGTGGGATGCGGCGTGAAGGTGTACGACAGCTGGGCGAGAAGCTGCGAGGTGCCGTCGGGCGCGATGCGCGTGACGTTCGCGCGCACGATGGGGATGCCAGTGGTCTGCGTGAGCGTGTTCACGTCGCCCCACTGGAGCGCGAGGGAAACCTGGACCGGGCCGGTGAACCGGATCGACGCGTTGAGATCGTGGTGCAGGAGGAAGCGCACCGGATCCTGTCGCAGCAGCAGCGACTTGCTGATGAACCCGGCGGCGTCCCGGAGGGTGCGGTTGCGCGCCGGATCGTGGGGATCGTTCGGGTTGTTGCGCAGGTCGGTGAAGTTGAGGCGCCAGGCGCGCTCGAACTCCCAGAAGCCGCCGCCGGGCTGCAGCCAATGCCACAGCGAGAACGACAGCGTGGCCGCCCCGCCGCCGGCGATCGTCAGGTTGTTCGGACGGGCCGGCACGGTGAGCGTGTGACGCGCGTATTGCGCGATCTCGAGCACCTCGTTCGTGCGGACGGCGTACCCGTCCGCGTCGACGGAACTCCTCCAGGCGCCGCTTTGCGGAATGCCCCCGAGGACGGTCGGGAAGAGGGTCTTGGATTGGAGGTCCTGCCGGCGCGCTGCCGAGCTTGCCGCCGGGAAGGTCGGGCCCAGCGTCGCCGGCAATCCCGCCTGCGGTCGCAGGCCCTCGTAGTCGTGGCGCCAGGCCGACATGAGGTCGTCGTAGAAGTTCGCCAGGTTGACCGCGCGGATGTTGACGTTGCGCGCGATCTGGTCGGAGGCGCCAAGCGACGGGTCGTCGAGGATCAGGCGAAGCTCGTAGGGGGCGGCCACGGGCGGCGGCGTGAAGGTGAACGAGAGGCGGCCGCGGGCCTGCTCGCTGGAGGCGGCGATGGCGTGCCCGGCGTACCGGGGCCCGAAGGGGATCGCCAGGTCCTCCGTCTCGTGCGGATAGAGCGTGGCCACGAGCTGCGGGCGGGACGCATCGTACAGCGATCGGACCTCGAGTCGGACGCGCTCCGGCGACACGACCACTGGGGTGTTGCCCTGGTTGGCCACGTCCACGAGCACCCGCCACGGAACATCCAGGGGCGAGACGGCCTCCTCGGGAACGTTGCAACCGTTGCCGCGGACGTGCGGCACGGGGCACAGGCGCACGTCCTCCAGCCGGACGTCGACGATGCGGCGGCTGCGGACCACCGAGACGTCCGCGTCGTTGTCCGGGTTCTCGTCGGAAAGGCCTCCCTGCAAGCGCGTCTCAAGCTGGATCTTGTAGGTGGCAACGGCGTTGCGCGCCGTCCACTCGGGGAACGTGACCAGGGTCTCGCGCCCGGGTGCAAGCGCGACGGTCCGCGTGCCGCACGACTGGTTCACGAGGGTCCCGCCGGCGAGCCGCGTCTGGATGCGGCAATCGACCGCCGCCGTGACCGGCGAGCGGCCGTAGTTCTTGACCACGCCAACGACGGCCGTCCGCGCGCCCTCGTCCACCACGGCCGCGTTGGCCGGGGCGAGGATCCGGGCGACGCCCACGTCCACGCTTGCGCTTACGGCCTCCACGGAGACGCGGTCGATCGTCCAGCCGGCGTGCGGGTCGTCGGGAACGCCCGCCTGCCGTTGCGCGATCGCCTGGAAGAAGCGGAGCCGGATGACCTTGCCCGCAAACTGCGACAGGTCGAAGACGCTCTCGACCCAGCCTTCGGAGTTGCCGGTCCAACCCAGGCCCCGGGGGTTCACGGGGCGGCCCAGCGCGTCCACCGCCACGTCGCGTAGCGCCGGAACGGCGGGACGGTCCTGGCTGGCGGGCCCGAGGTTGCCCTGCTCGTCGGGGGCAAGCGTCCTGTACCGGTGGCCGTCGGCGGGCGACAGCAGCATCCAGCGCGTCCACGTGCCCGAGATGGGCTCGTACCACGAGATCTGGACGGCGCCGCCGTCGGCCCCCGGCAGGAAGTCGTGGCGGTGCACGACCCGGAGGAGGGCGTCGCCCACGTCCGTCAGGGAGGCCGACAGGAACTCGCGCTCCAGCGCCTGGGCGACCACCGGCGTGGTCGTGCGGTTGAGCCAGGCGGAGACCTCGTTCTGGTACGGGTGGATGGAGGCGATCGTCTCGTCCTGGATCGGCACGCCCGAAGGAGGGATCGAGCCGAGGATCTGCGCGAGCAGGCCATCGAGCACGCGGTCGGCGGCCACGATCTGCGTCTGGAGGCCCGACGTCACGTGGCGAAGCTGGTCCCCCACGATTCCGGCGATCTCGACCGGATCGAGCACGTTTGCGACGCGCTCGCGGACGGGGCGGTTGTCGACGGCGACGGCTCCCCGCAGGTCGATGGCCGGGGTCACAAGCTCGGATTCGTGCGGACGCACCCAGCCGTAGTAGCGTGGATCGCCGCCCCGGTCGGTTCCAGACCACCACGCGTACGCGCCGGTGGCGCCCTCGACGGGGCGAAGGTGCCACAGGTCGGTGGGGTAGCTCGTGACGTCCTCGCGCAGCGGATCCCCCGGCTCGGCGTAGACAAATCCGCTCGAAACGAGCGCGTAGCGGTCGTCGCCCACGGAGGCGTGAAGCCATCCGTCGGCCGCGCGGAACGTCTCGTCGATCGTGTCGCCGCGAAGGCCGGCCGAGGCGGCAAAGACCGTGGACAAGCGGCTTCGGTTGGCGTAGTAGTCCTGGAGCCGCAGCGTGGCCGCGGGCGGGTTGAGCGTGAGATTCGCCGGGTTCATGTCGTCGTGGAAGACGGTCGTGCGGGCCGTGCCGTTCAGAAGGCCGCGGATCTCGGACGTGCGGTTGGCGACCTCGGCCGCGCGCGCGGCCAGGGCGCGCTGGACCGTGTCGAGGGCCGCCTGGGCCTCCGGCGGCAGCTGCGAGACGATCGTTTCGGGGGACAGGTCGTTCGGATCGACGAGGATGGTTCCGACGCCCGGGACGTCCTGACGGACGGTGGGAAGGGTCGGAGGATCCGGCGCGGGCGGAAGGTCCTGCGCCTCGGCCGGCGGCAAGGCCCCGGCGACCATGACAAGGACGAGAAACACCGCGCGAAGCCTTCGGGCGGCGCTCCGGCTCATCGCGTCCACCTCCGCCGGGCGACGAGCGTGGCCACGCCCGCCATGGCGAGCAGGGCAAGCGCGGCCTCAAAGGCGGGAAGCCCCGCGACGGCGCCGGCGAGCCCCTGCTGCGACTCGGCGTCGGCCGCCGTGACGGCGGGGCCGATTCGCTCGCCACCGTCGGGGAACCGGGCTTCGCCCTGGGCGTCGCGCGCCGCGAAAGCGAAGGTGTGCCGGACGTCGAGCGTCGTCGGAGCAAGCTTGGCCTGGGCCACGTACAGACAGCCGTCCTCGCAGCCTACGACGAAGGGATCGGCGGGCTGCATGGGAACGGGCTCGCCGTCGATCAGGACGTGGATCTCCGACGGGCGCTCGCCGCCCACGTCCGTCCACACGACCGTGTAGCGGAAGAGCGTGGAGGGTCCGCCCACCGGCGGATCGACCGTTCCGGCCGAGAGCACGCCCGCGTCGCCGAACCGGAGGTCCCGCGGGATCTCGCGCAAAGCGAGGCTCGCGGGCGCGCGGTTGCCGGCCTGATCGATCGCGACCACGCGCCACTGGTAGGAGCGGCCCTCGACCGCGCCATGGTCCTTCGCGCGCGACTCGCTCGTCTCGGCCGCCAAGACCCACCGGACGCCGTCCACCGAGCGCTCGACGCGGTAGCCGGCCACGCCGCCTGCGTCGCGCGCGGGCTCCCAGGCCAAGCCAAGGACGCCGCTGCCGTCGTAGACGGGCCGCAGGAGGCGGACCTGCGAGGGCGGGGTCATATCGAGGACGACCTCCGCGCGCGCGGTCTCGCCGACGCTGCCGGCGGCGTTCCGCGTCTGGACGAGGACGACCTTCCGGCCCTCGCCGGGCGAGAGCGTCCAGGGCACGAAGGAGGAGGCGGGCGTCCAGGCGCTCCAGATTCCGTCCTCGTTGGCCAACCGCACGAAGGCGATCGATCCGTCGTCGGCGCCCACGTGCACGCGCACCTCGCGCGACCGCACGAAGCCGGACCCGTCGCCGACGGCCACGCGCGAGGCAAGCGGCGCCCGGGGATCGACTTCGATCGAGGCCCTCGTGAGGACGCCGCGGTAGCTCGACTCGAGGCCCGCGGCGTCGCGGAACTCGGCCCAGACGGTCGCGCGCCCGTCCCGGGTCGCGTCGAGGAGCCAATGCCGCACGGGCGCGAAGGGCTCCCACGGGCTCCACGTCAGGCCGTCGTTGGAGAACCGCATGGAGGCCACGCCGCTTGTGGCGTCCGTGGCCAAGAGGTCCAGGCGCACGACCGCATTCTTCGTGACGGAGGCGCCGCGCTCGATACGGAGGCTCCCGGAGGGCTCCACCCGATCGATGCGGACGTCCAGCGTGCGCTCGGCCTCCACGTTGCCGGCGCGGTCGGCGGCCCGGAAGCCGATCTCGTGGCGCCCCTGCTCGCGGAGCAGGAAGGGTCGCGTGTAGTTGGTCCAGTTGCCGCCGCCCAAGCGGTACTGGAGGCGGGTCACGCCAGCGAGGTTGTCGTCGGCGGCCAGGCTCACGCCGACCTCCGAAATGAACCAGCACTCGCTGTGGCCGATCTCGGGGCACTCGCGCGTGACGCCGGCCAGGCTCGGGAGCTGACTTTGCGGGGGCGCGTTGTCGACGACGAAACGCCCGCTTGCATCCGTGGCCCAGAGGTCCTGCGCGTCGCGAAGCGTCAGCCGCAACAGGTAGGCGTCGCCGTCGGGGAGGCCGACCGTGCTCCAGGTCCAGGCGTGCTCCTCGAAGTCGGCCGAGAGCGAAAGGGCAAGCTCGGCCAGGGGAGCGCACATCGGCGAGCACAGCGCGATCTCCACGAGGCCTCCGATCTGCGGGACGCCGCGAGCCAGGAAGCGAACCACCGCGACGCCGCCCACGGCGTCGCCGGCGGCGGGCGAGAGCAGCTGGATCTCGGGCGCGCGCGAGGTCTCGCGGGTCGTGAACTCGAGGAACTCGGGGAGCACGTCCGCCCCGTTGTCCTTCGCGTCGATCGCCTGGAAGTGCAGAAGGTACGTGGTGGACGGGTCAAGGCCCGGCACGGTGATCTCGTGGATGCACCCGCAGGCGCCCGACCCTGGGCGGGTCACCGTCTGGAACGTCCCGTTGAAGCCGGCCTTGCGCGCGTAGTGGACGACGCCGGTCGCGCGCTCGTCGGTGCGCGCGGTCACCACGGCGGATCCCGCGGTGATGCGAAGCGGGTCGATGGCGAGGTCCGTCACGACGGGAGCGTGCACGTCAAAGCTCACGGACACGACGCGAGGCACCTCGAATCCGGCCACGTCCTCGACGAGCACGGGCAGGTTAAACGTGCCGCTTTCGGGCGGGTCCACCGCCACGCGAAGGGTCCAGATCCGGTCGTCGGCCACAAGATCCCCCGCCAGACCGTCGTCGCGGAACTGCAGGCGCCCGTCCTCACCCGTGAACGGCCGGGCCTCGACGCTTACTTGGTGGATGAGGCTTGGCGTCACGGCCTCGGCCAGGAGCAGGATCGTCACGTGCTCCCCGCGCGTGGCCGCGGCCCCCCGCTCGTAGGTCAGAAGGGCGATCCCCGCCCGCGGCGGGACGTTGGCGACGAGGAATCCGCTCGCGGGGTTGAGGTCGCGATCCTCGACCAGGCGGTTGCCCATGGCGTCGACCGCCTCGATCCAGGCGCGGTAGTTCGTGCCAAGCGCAAGGTCGCCCGGCGCGGCCCACCGTCCCGTCCACGTCCCGTTGGAGGGATCGCCTTGGGAGAGCGCAAGCGGAACCGTCGCGAGGAGCTCTCCGGCGGCGTCGCGCAAGAAGCCCCATGCCGCGGCAACGCCCGAGACGTCGTCCCGAAGCTGGGACTCGAACAGCACGCTCCCGCCCGGGTGGACGCCGCGGCGAGGCGGCCCCTGCGGGACGACGACCGTGCCAAGGTCCGTTTCGACCGTGGGCAGCACGGGCGGGCGCAGGTCGTAGTCCACCTGGAACTCGTAGGTGACTCGGTGGCGCCCGAGGTAAGGCTCCAATCCGGGATCCGCGGCGACCGCCGCTTGGAGCAGGTCGAAGGCGCGGTCGACGACCGTGACGTTCACGAACCAGCGACCCTCGAATCCGCTGGACAGGTCGTAGTCGACGACCTCAAACGCGCCGTCCTGGTCGGGAATCCTCACGACGGGCGCGCCCACGAACCGGCGCTCGGGGGTCTCCTCGAAGGTCACAATCACGCGGTCGACGCCCGAACCCGCGTCGCCCACCGTGCCCCGGACGGGGTGGCCGTTGGGCACGACGCAACGCCAGCAGGGGGAGAAGCCCTGCACCGCGGGGGACGTGTCGTCGTACCAGAACGACGAGGGCGCGGACCATTCGCCGGTCTGGCCCAGCGCGTCGACGCCGCGCACGCGCCACCACCAGCGTCCCTCCGCAAGCGATCCGGGATCCAAGTCGAACTCGGTTTGCGAGAACGTCGTCGTCTCGTCGGGCGCAAACGCGTCGGAGGTGGAAAGCTCGATCTCGAACTCGATGCCATCCTCGATCCGGTCGCCGTTCTTGTCAAGCGGCGCGGTCGTCCAAGCAAGCGACAGCGGGGCCGTCGTGCCGCCCGGAAGCAGGACGCGCGACTCGGCGCCCAAGCCGACGACGATGGCTCCCTCGAGCGGGAAGACGGCGACCACGCTTGGCGCGTAGTCGACCCGCACCTCCTCGTCGTCCGTCGCGTCGTAGCCCAGCACGCGGCCGAAGGCGTCCTGCACGAGCGCCGCCAGGACGCTGGAGACCTCAAGCGGGTCCTGCCACTCCTCCGGGGGACGGAACGAGAGCTCGCAGTCGAAGGCGCGGGGAACGCGGTCCGATTCGTGGAAGGCCGTGACGGCGCAGTCCCGCAGCAGCGTCTGGGCCACCGGCCGGCCGTCGAGCGTGAGGACCACGCGCGCTGCCGGTCCCACCCCCGAGAGCACGCCCGTCTCGTCGGCGACGGCGGCAAGCACGCTCACCTCGCCTGCGACGGGAACCGGCGGGGGCTCGGTCGCCAGGCGGTCCTCGCCGTCCACCACGATCGCCAGGATGTCGATCGAGATTCCGGAGAGTTGGGCCAGCTGCTCGGCCGTGAACTGGAACGCGGCCCCGGCAAGCGACGAATAGACGCCACGGCCTCCGTGGCCGGCGCGCCAAGTCCACAGCGTCTCGTCGGTGCGGTCGTGGGGGCGGGGGCGGGCGTGCGCAAAGCTCGCGGACGCGTCGCCGTAGTCGTTCTCGCCGCCCAAGCTCACGAAGTAGCCGCCTCCCACGTACAGGCCGCCGGGGTTCGAGGCTTCCTCGTTCGCTTCGCGCGCCAGGTCGTCCGGCAGCGATTCCACGGCGTGGACGGGGTCGTCCTCGGCGCCCTGCGATGCCGAGCCGGGCGGCACGAGCGATCGGAGCGGCTCCAAGGGCCGAAGGTCGAGGCTTGGAAGCCCAAGGTCCAAGGCCGGAAGGACGCCGCCGAAGAGCTCGGCCCACAGCGGCTCCCGCGCGGACGCCGCGCCGCTTGGCGGCGGCGGACAGGCTTGCGGCGTGCAGGGCAGGGCCTTGACGCCGTGCTCGGAGTAGCCGCCCGAGTGGTCGCGGTTGGAGAAACGATCGTCGCCGTCCAGATCCAAGAGCACGCCAACGCCCACGGCGACCTCGTCGCGAAGGTACCGCGACACGTTGGCGGTCGTGTTGAGGCCTCGATCGCGGCAGGGCACGTCGAGGTTGTTGGGCGTCGGGATCAGGTTCGTGCACTGGTGCAGCGGCTGCAGCAGAGGCAGGCGCGAGAGCACGGGGTTGCCCCCGTCGGTGAGGGTCTTGACGAACGCAAGCGTCGCGTTGAATCGCGTCTGGTTGACGGCCGTGCCGTAGCCCTGCGAGCGGTTGAGCGCCTCGTACCGGTCGTGGCCGGCGGCGTCGAACAGGATCGCGACGCCGCCTTCGCCGGAGCCCTGCGAAGCGTCCCGGCCGCGGTACGTGTCGCGCCCCTGCCAGTCGGCAAGCATCGCCATGCCGAACATGGAGGCGTGGGCTTGCGACATCGACGGCGCGCCTCCGAGGCAGCCCTCCGCAAGGTAGCGATCGTTGCCGGCTCCGTTGAACAGGACCGCAAGGCCGCCGAAGCTCGCGGAGGCCTGCGAGCGCGAGCAGGAGAGGAAGGAATCGTCGCCGCCCGGGGACGCGAGGATCGCGATCCCGCCCTCCGCGCGCGCCTGCACGTCGACGCCCCTCACGCGCGACCCGTCGCCGCCCGGTTGGAAACAGTCGATCGTCGATGCGTCAAAGCACGCCTGGCGCAGCGGGTTGTAGCGATCGTTGCCGCCGGCGTCGTAGAGCAGGGCCAACCCGCCCACGCCGGCGTAGGCCTGGGCGCGCGAAGGCGCGCGGTAGACGTCGTTTCCGCCGCCCAGCGACAGCAGCATGCCCACCCCGCCGATCTGGGGCGTCTGGGTGAGATCGGCCGGGCGCAGGCCCATGTCGTTGACGACAATCGCGTTGAGCCCGGTCTCCTGCGGATCGATCGGGCAGGTGGAGTTGCGCAGGCAGCGGCGGCGGTCGACGTCGAGGAAGGTCGCCGCGGCCTGCGCCGAGGGGGCGGCCGCGTCAAACAGGTTGTTCCCCTCGAGGTCGACGAGGAGCGCGATGGGCACGTAGGTCCAGTTGGGCAGCGCCACGCCCGCGATCTCCCGAACCGTGAACGATCCGCCCGCGTTGTTGCGGTATCGGTCGTCGCCCCGCGTGTCCAGGACGAGGCTGTAGTTGTGCCAGTAGGTGGTCGCGTGCGCGATCCCCTCAAGTTCGGGGCGCAAGCACTGCTCGTACCAGCGCTCGTCCTCCTCCTGCAAGGCCTGCGCGCAGGCCTGGGCGTGGAGCAGGGCCACCTCGTGCGAGAGCACCGGCGCGCGCGGCCGTCCGACGCCCACGCCGCCGGGGATCGTGTCGTAAGCCAGATCGACGAGGTTGTTGAGCAGCGTCGAGGGCACCTCGGAGGAGACCGTCGTGCGCGCGTGCCGGGCGCCGGGGGCCAAAGCGGTCACGTCGAGGGCGATCGCGTTGGGAATCGCAAAGGCCACGGGAGGATAGCTTCGGTCGCTCAACGGATCCGAAGCGAAGCGGAACTCCGAGAGGATCGTGTAGCCGTCCTGGTCCGGATCGCGCAGGCCCACGCCGGGATCGTAGACTGGATCGTATCCCTCGGCCGTCCAGTAGGCGATCTCCTCGGCCGGGACACCCCGGCAACCGGCGCAGCCCTGGCGCATGAGGTCCTGGAGATCCCGCAGGTATTCGTTTGGAAGCTCGCCGTTGATCCGGGGGTCGTGGACGTCGCAAACGTCGTTCCCGTTCGCGTTGGCGTTGAGCCACCAGGTCGCCAGCGACTTCTTGGGCTCGTTGAGGTCAAGCGGGCATGCGTCAAGCGGCGGCCAGAGGTCGCCCGTGTAGTTTGCGGGCCGTGCCGGCCCCAGCCAACCTTGCGGCGGCCACCGGGCCGGCGGCCAGGGCACGTTGGGCGGCAGGTCCTCCGGGCCACGCCCGTAGAGAAGCCAGGGCGGATCGGGGAAGCCGTCGTCGTTGTAGTCGGGGATGTGCTTGGTCTTTCCGGGATCGAGCACAAGCGTGGCGTTCCGGAAGCGGATGCCCTGTGGATCGCGAAGTCCCGCGAGGATGAGGTGGAGATCCGAGTAGGCGTTGCTCGAGTTGTCCCACGCACGGTCGCTCGATTCGGTGAACGTCGTGTTGAGCCAGTGCAGGGTCCCAAAGACGTTCACCCAGCGCCCCTCGTCCACCCACGTGCCGTTGGCGGCCAGCCGGGAGAACTGGCGCGAGCCGGGCGCCAGGTGCGTCTGGTTGCGGATCGTGTCGACGCGCTGCTCCTCCCACCAGAACAATCCGTCGCCGTCGGCGTCGGCGTCGACGAGGTCGCCCACGCAGTCGCCGTCCAGGTCCTTTCCGGCGGCCCAGGGGTGCGCGGCCGGGTCGTTCACGTCCGTGCGGTGCGTCCACTCGTCGGCGTTCGCGTAACAGTCGTTGTCCCAATCTTGGTCGAGCCACGCCGGGCTGAAGCCGGCCGCGTGCGCGCCGGCGTCCAGCCAGAGGCAGAACTCGTCGGCGGCAGGATCGCGCGGTCGGGCCGAGTGGTCCTGGCCGCACCAGTCCGATCCGCTGTGGAGGTCGAGGTGCGTGGGAACGGTGAAATTGCCGTTGCCGTCGTTGGGAAGAGGCGAGGCGACGCCTGGGAAAACGACGCGCTCGCCGGCAACGTACTGCTCCCCCCGGACCTGCGTCTCGCCGCAGGGTCGGACGGAGACCGCGGACAAGACGGTGACCGGCGGCAGCACGCCGCACCCGGCGCGCGTGCGGTTCATGCTGCTGTAGCGGTCGCGACCGCCGTCGTCGATCACCGTCGGGGCCAGGTTCGCGTCGTAGGTTCCGCTGGTCACCACCAGGGGAACCCGCAGCGGCTGCCGCCACTCGACGATGTCGTAGGTGTCGTTGCCCCGGCCCACGTCCACGATGAGGGGCTTGAAGGAGCTGCGGTTGCCGTAGAAGTCGTCGCCGCCGAGGTCAAAGACGAGGGCGGAGGCGTTGTGGACGTCGTTGCCCTGCGCGTCCACGACGAGGGAGAGCCACCCAATCATCCCGGTCGGGACGCCGTTGAACAGGACGCTTTGGCTTGCCCCGAGGTGCTCGTACGTGTCGTCGCCGGCCATGTCGACGATGACGTTCACCATGACGGGCAGCGAGCCGTTCACGCGGTTCCAGGCGTTCTCGGGCGTCCACTCGTCGGTGAACTGGCCGCCGCTGACGTTCACGGACCGGTACCACGTCGTGTTGCGCCCCTCGCCGCGGATGGAGTCGACGACGAGGACAAAGCCGGGGCCCTCGATGGGAACGCGGCCGGGCGACTCGCGCCCCGGCTCGAAGAGGCCCAAGCGCGAAAGGTCCTTGCCCGGGCTTGCGACGACCGTGAGGATTCCCAGAACCGCCCGTGCGGCGCCGAAGGTGAAGCTCCACCGTTGGCGCACGGGTCCGTCGTAGAACTCCCGCACCTCCTGCGGAAAGCCGCCGGGCATGGAGGGTAGGACGGGCGTCTGCAGCTGCCGGCGAAGTTCCTCGAAGGCGCCTTCGAGGAAGGGATCCTTCGTGTCGTCCACGACGTGGACGATCGTCGAGAGAGCCGTGAGGCGGCCCTTGAGCCAGTCGGGGAAGAGGTCGTTGTCGCTGCTGTGGGTGAGCGGGTTGGCGACGAAGGGGTCCATGCCAAGCGCGCTGTAGAGCAGGTTGGGCACGCCGTCGCCGTTTGCGTCGTCGAATCCGATCGAGACGCCAACGCCCGTGATGTTCGTGTACCACACGAGGCTGTTGTTCTTCTCCGCCGCGCGATGCCGAGGCACGTCGTACGCGTTGCGGCCTCCGGCGTCGAGGAACAGCGCGTTGCCGTCGATCGAAAGCGAGATGGGCGGCGTCGCGTTGAAGGCGCCGCAAGCCTGGGGCGCCCCGAGGAAGCCGCAGGCGAACGAGCGGCTGTCGGCGCCCAGGAGGAACGGGATGAAGAACCCGAACGGGATGAAGAAGTAGGAGACGCAGCCTTCCTTGCGAACGGTCGTCGGCGGCTGGATGCAAGGGTCCTGCGCGGGCATGCACCGGGCGTCCGGGGGAACGAGACGGTAGGCGACGCCGCCGGCGCACGCGTTGGCGGCCCGCGAGACGTTCTGCTCTCCCACGGCGGGCACCGCGCCCACCCATCCCAGGACCTCGTGGCCGCGAGCGCGGAAGACGTCGTCGGCCTGCCCGCTTCCCTCGTCCCTTCCCAGGTCGGCGAGAACGCCGATCGAGCCAAGGCCCATGGCGGTTCCCTGGCCAAACGAGCGGATCTCGTAGCGGTCCTGCTGCGAGAGGTCCGTGAGGAGACCCATGCCGCCCACGAGCCCAAAGCCCTGCGAGGCCTCGCCCGCCGCGTAGCGATCCTTGCCGTTGACGTCGACCAGGATTCCGATGCCGCCCGTGACGCCGACGCCCTGCGAGAGGTTGTTCGCGACGTAGTGGTCGTTGCCTTCGCGGTCGAGGAGAACGCCGACGTTGAAGAATCCCGCGGCGCCCTGCGTGAAGGGCTCGGAGGAGAGGTAGCGGTCGTTGCCCCCCACGTCGAGCGCCACGGCGACCGTGAAGTGGACCTGCGGCGTGACGTTGGCCGGGTGGAGCTCGAGGAGGCCCCGGTTGACCCGCTGAGGATCGGCCATCACGGCGGCCGCCACCGCGAAGGCGCCAAAGGGATTGGCGGCAAGAGGATTGCCCGCGGACGGCGAGAGGCGAGTGCCGTCCTGCGACGAGACCCGCGTGCCGGGAACGAGCGCGCCCACCACGCCGCTGAAGAAGGCGTTGAACCGCGCAAGCGAGGCGCTCGCGTTCATGAAGGCGTCCTGCGGGTCCAGGGTCGTGACGACCTCGCCGCTTGTCACCGTGGGCGCCGCGGCGCTGCCCCCGGCGTTGTTGAGCCACAGGTCGTCGCCGCCCAAGGAGAGCACGAGCGCCTGGCGGGGGTTGCCGTTGAAGAACGGCGCCGCCATGATCGAGCGTCCCGTGCCGGTCACGACGATCGAGCCCGTGGGGTCCATGAAGACGACGTCGTTTGCCGTGGGCTGGAAGAGGTAGTTCGGGTTGGCCACAAGGCGCGTGTCGAGAAGGACCTCGCCCTCGTCGGGGTGGCCGTTGCCGTTCCGGTCGTCGTAGACGATCCAGCGTCCGTCGGCCGTCTGCGCGGTCTTGGGCACCCGCGGCGTCGTGACCTCGTTGTCGCGCCGGCAGTCCATGCGCGTGTCCGCCCAGAAGGTCCAGGATCCGTCCGGATTCTGCCGGAGGTCCACGCGCTGCGAGAACGGCCCGCACGGCTGCGAGCCTTGCGAGCCGGCCTGCTGGGGCGACAGGCTCTTGCCGGCGAGCGCGTCGCCGGCGCGCCGGACTTCGTCCAGGACCATGCGCGCGACCGAGTGCAGGAGGCCCCAGTCGACCTTGTCGAGGATCTGCGCGATCTCGCGCGCCGCGTCCACGTCGTCCTCGGTCCGCAACGGCACCGGCGTTCCAGACGGCGGCGTCGAGGAGGAGGACGAGGAGGAGGAGGAGGACGTCGACGGCGGCACCTTCTCGGTCGGGGCGCCTGCCAGTAGGGCCACGTAGGTCCCCCGCGTCTCCGCGCTCAGCCGCACGAGGTCCATCGGCGAGATCGACGAGGTGGCCTTCGCACGCAGCTGCTCGGCCTCGACGAGGGCGAGCACGAGGCGCGCCGAGGGAAGCTCGACGTCTCGCGGCATCGCCGACGTGTACGCCCGCATGGATTCGATCTCCGCCGGCGACGGGCAGGCGCGCGTCGCGCACAGCCACTGCGACACGGCGTCGACCAGGGGCTCCTGTCCGAAGACGGGCTCGAAGGCGATGGGCGAGGCCGTTCGCATCTGCTCGGCCTGCCGGAACTGGAACTCCTCGACGATGTTGCGGAAGCGCAGGGTCGAGCTGACCTGGCTTGCGGCCGACGCGAGCGAGAAGGCGGCCTTCCACAACTCGGAGGGCGGGCACAGGCGCGTGGCGCAGCGGACGACGTCCGCGTGCGCGTGGACGACGAAGGCGACCGAGGCAGCGACCTCGCGGTGGATCTCGCGGGCCTGGGGCGGCATCGAGGGGGCGGGGACGTTGAGCGCCGAGGCGAGGTCCGCCGCGGCCGCGCGGAGGGGATCGCTCGGGTGCAGCTCGCGCGCGAAGGGAGGCGGGATCGAAAGCCCGGCGACCCGGAGGAGCTCGGCCAGGAGGCCCGTGGCGCTGCGACCCGCGGCCAACGCTTCGGCGTCCGGAAGGGGGAGTCCCGCCGCGTCGTAGCGGGTCAAGACGGGGATCGCCGCCTGCGCGGCCCCGGCCACCGTTTGCGCCGCCTGCAGCAGGGATTGCAAGTCCACGCAGCCGGCGGCGGCCAGGAGGCGCTGCTGGATGGGCGTCGGGGCGTCGGCGCTGGCGAAGGAAAGCTCGCTCCAGTGGTCGCGAAGGAAGGCCTGCTCGTGCGGGGGAATGCACGCGACGGCCCGCGCGTGCAGGCGCGCCGCCTCGGCCATGGCTGCGAGCACCTGAGCGACCGAGCACTGCAGCTCCAACGGGAGCTGATCGGCGCGCGCCAGTTCCGCCTCGGTCTCGGGCGGAAGCGGCAGGCCCACCGTGTCGGCGTAGGCGTAGAGCGCGATGCGCAGCGGAAGGGAGGTGCAGGGCGTCGGCACGGGCTCCACCGGCGCCGCGGGAACGCCCAGGGTGCGGACCGTCGCGTCCAGGATCTCGTCGATCGTGGGCGCCTTGCGGTTGGGAAGCCCGCGCAGGCGCGTCTCAAGCTCGGCAAGATCGCCCAGCCGAAGCTGTTGCCCCGTCAGAAGCTCGAGAAGGTCCGGTCCGGCAAGTCCCGGCGCGCCGACCTCGAAGGGCAGGGCGCCTTGCCCGACCGGGCTTGTCGCCAAGGCGCTCTCCGCAGGCGACGTTCCGGCGACCGCTTGCGATGCGGATGGGGGAACGGGAACGCCCTGGGCACCCGAGAGAAGGGTGGGGACGACGAGCAGAAGCACCAAGGCCAGGCTCCTGCGGGCGGCACCGTTGGAACCGCGAGTCTTCCGCCTGGGCCGGGCTACGGACGACGGGGCGTGCAACGGCCTTTTTCCCGCCCTGTTCTTTATAATACGGTTATGGAACGCTCCTTCCCCGGGCGGACGCGCGCTCATGCGGACCACCTCCGGCGCACCGCGATCGCCAAGGCGCCTGCCGCCGCCAAGGCCTCAAGGCCCGGAAGGGAAAAGCCGCCGATTGCGAACTCCTGGCGCGCCTCGTTGCCGGCCGCGTCCAGGACCACGATCGTCCCCGAGAAGGAAGCCGGCAACGCGGAAGCGTCCGCCACGTAGACGCCGCGCGCGGGTCGGAACGCGAACTCGACCTCGCGGCCTTCGACGAGCGCGACGCCGCGCGCGGCCACGACGCCGGAGAGCGCGTCGGAGAGGTCGGCGACGATCTCGGCACCTTCGCGGCGGACCGACAGGACGCGCGGGGGCGAGCGGTCCACGTGGATCTCGACCGTGGTCGCGTTCTCGTTGCCCCATCCGTCGGTCGCGACCGCCACGAGGCGGTGGCGTCCCTCGGATTCGAGCAGGACGGACTCCTCGTACGGCCGGAAGGGTCCCTCCCCGACGCGCACCTCGACGGAGACGGGCGCCGAAACGTCGTGGGCCTCCACGTCGATGGCCACGGCGGAGCGCCACCACGGCGCGCGGCCGGCCTCGCCGCGCAGGGACACGGAAAGATCCGGCCCCTGGCCGTCCGCAAAGAAGCTCCAGTTGCGATACGCCACGTTCCCGGCCACGTCGGCGACCTGCGCACGTACTTGGATGCGCTCGGCCTGCGCGATGGGCTCGCTGCGGAACGTCACGTTTGGTCCGTCCACCCGAACGGCGAAGCTCTCCCCGGCCTCCTCGCCGTCGAGGCGCACGGAGAAGCTCGCGACGTCGATGCCCGCCGGGGAGGAGGCGGCAAGCTCGATCACGAAGGGGCTGCCGGCGGTCCCAAAGGGCCCCAGGGCGACGAGCGAGGGCGGCGTCGTCGCCACGACGACGCGCACGCGGACCGTGCGCTCGTTGCCCATGCCGTCGGTTACGCGGACGGGAAGGAGGTACGCCCCGTCGGGCACGTGGCCGGCCACGACGCGCGCCGAATAGACCCCGTCGCCGGCCTGGACGTCGTCCGCGCCGTCGTCCCGCAGCGCCAGGGCGACGGCCGAGCGGTCCAACGCGGAGGCGTTGGCGACGACCGAGGCGATTCCGTTGCGGTCGAAGGCCTCGACGCGAAGGAGCACCGCGCGGCCGGGGGCAAGCGCGCGCAGGCCCCCCGCGTACAGCGGATCGAGCGCCACGGCGGTCGTGACCGACGCGTCGACGTCGACGCGGGAGGGAACGACCGTGGCGTTCCGGTTTCCGGCGAGGTCGTGGGCGACAAGCTCGAACGCATACTCGCCTTCCGGCACGCCCGTCGTGTTCCACGCGTGGCTTGCCGAGCCGTCGGCGGCCACGGCAACGGGCGTTTGGAGCATCACGCGATCCAGGGCCCCCACGCGGACGATGCGAAGCGCGAGGCTGGCAAGACCCGCGCCGGAATCGCCGGCGGCAAGCGAGAGGCGGACCGTGGCGCCGGGACGGACCGAGAGCGGCGAGAGGGTGACGCGCTCGATCGTGGGGGCGGCCTGGTCGACGCGCAGGCGGAGGTCTCCCTTGGCCGGGTCGAAGGGTCCGCTCTTGATCTCCTCGTTGCCGGCCGCGTCCGTGGCGATCACGCGGAAGCGGCGGTCGTCCCCGTGGCGAAGGTCGATCAGGCGAAGCGACGTCTGCGAGGTCGCGTGGGGCTCGAGGGCCTGCACACGCCCGCCCTGGGAACCTGCGTCGCGCACGACGAGGATGCGCGGGCGGCCGTGCCCATCGATCGCAAGCGTGAGGTTGGCAAACGCGCCGTCTTCCACGTCGCCGACCGAGAACGTTCCGTCCGCGCGGGTCGTCGCGTAGCGCAGAAGACCCGTGTGTGCCGCGTCCGGGTCGCCCGAGACGACCTCGCGGAACGCGACGTGGGGGCGGTTTTGAGCGTCGATCGCGATGGCGGCGCGAAGGCTCGCCGACGTGTCGCGCTCGACCGTCAGGAGCGTCCAGGCCGTGCCGTTGTGGCGCGCGAGGCGCAAGATCCCGTCGGGCGTGCGGTAGACAAGGTGCGGGCGCCCGTGCGAGTCCACGGCGAGGCTCGCGTTGCCGGAGGTGGCGTCGACGGGCGCGGTCGCCCACCCGCCGGAGGCGTTCCCGACGGCGTGGCGAAGGTCGCCCTTGCGGTAGGCCACGTGCGCCGTGCCGTCGGGCGCCACGGCAAGCGCGCCCGTGAGGTCGCAGCAATCAAGGGTCGAAAGCGTCCACCCGGCGGTTCCCCGGACGGCCACGGTCAGGTTGCCGCTGCTGGTGTTGGTGAAGAGGATCGTGACCGCGCCGTCGACGGAAAGCCGGATGTCGCAACGGGCGCCCTCGTCGGCCACGCGCTCCGTGCGCCAGGCCGTCCCGTTCCATTGGGTGTACTCAAGCCGAGGATCGCCGCCTGCCGCCTCCTCCGTGCGGTGGCACAGGTGGGGGCGCCCCGCCGCGTCCACGGCCAGGCGGGGCGCGCGTGCCAGGCCCTCCACGGGAACGGGCGACGCGACCCACCCGGCGCCGTCGTCGCGCGCGTAGCGGAGACCCTCGGGCCGGGACCAAGCGGCATGCGGGCGTCCGAAGGCGTCGATCGCAAGCGTCGGGAAGCGGCTCGTGTTGCCGGCGTCGAGGGTTTCGTTGCGCCAAAGGGCCCAGGCGAGGCCGGCAAGCGGCGCAGGGTCCTCGCCTTGGAACTCGAAGAGGCGGAAGGTGGCCGACGGCCCGGCTCCGGAGGCGCTCCACGCCAGCACGGCCTCGCTCCCCGTGATCCATTCGGGCGTCGTGAACCGCGAGGAGGGACGCGCGCGGTCGAGCGTCCAGGCCTGCGTGCGCAGCGCCGCGTTGCCGACGGCGTCGGTCGCGTTCACGCGAAGCCGATACTCGCCCTGCGCGAAGGTGGCGTTGATGGAAACGTTCCACGACCCGTCGGCCGCAAGCGTGAGGTTGCGCTCCGCGACCACGGCCCCGCTGGAGACGCTCTCAAGGCGCAGCCGCGCGTCGACCACGCCCGAACCTTGCACGCCCACGCCCGGACTGTCGTGCACGACGCCGGAAACGTTGAGCACGTCGACGTTGACGCTGGCGCCCGGCGGCGGTTGCAGGATGGTGACCGCCGGCGCCGAAACGTCGAGCCCGGAGACGAGCGTTCCCGGCAGGCGCACGGCGGCGGCGTTCTCCTCCGGGTCGAGTGCGTCGTCGCGCGTGAAGACCGACCAGGCGAAGCCGCCTTCGCGCTGCGTGGTTGCCCCGACGGTGAAGTTCTTGTGGCCTCCCGGCGCGATGCGCAGCCCAAAGGGTGCCGTGAACTGGACCGTATCGTTGCGGCCGTCGAACTCCTGCGACCAGACGGTCACCGCCCAGTCGCTTTCCGCGCCCGTGATCTCCAAGGGCGGCAATCCCTGGATGCGAGGGACGGAGATCGTCACGCGGACGATGCCGTGCGTTGAGGAGGCGTTGTTGTGCACGACGAAGGTGTGCGAAAGCGCCGCAGGGTTTCCGGCGAACCAACCGGCGGGCGTGCTCCTTGCGCCCTCGACGTTCGAGAGGCGCGCGTCGGAGGCGTGCGACGCAAGCGCGCAGCCGGCCGCCAGCAGAACAAGCGCGAGGGCGAGGGGGGCGAGGACCACGAGGTTCATCGGGAAAGCTCCTCCTCTTCCTCCTCGCGCAGCCGGCGCCGGCGCGCCCAGACGGCAAGCGCCACGATGGCGACCGCTCCCGCAAGCGCTCCCACGGCAAGCAGCGTCCACAGCGGGTTGCCCACGGACACCTCGAAGGTCTGCGTCCCCACGTTGCCGGCTTCGTCGGTCGCCTCGAGCCGGATTTGGTGGAGGCCTTCGCGCGTGGGCGCGTAGGAGGCGGAGTGCACGCCCGTTCGGCCCTCGGGTTGGAGGACCAGTCGCGCGACCTCGCGGCCGTCCACCGTCACGCGGGCGGTCACCTCGCGCAGCGAGAGGTCCGTGGCGCGGACGGCGATCGCAAACGGCTCGCCGACGGCCGCGCGCGAAGGCCGGCCTCCGGCGGGCGGCTCGAGACGGGGAGCGTCGAAGTCGACGACCACCGTGAAGTTGCGAGGCGCCTCGGCGTTGCCGGCGCCGTCCTCCGCGTAGTAGGAAACCTCGTAGCGGCCGCTTTGGTTGAGATGCAGGAGCTCCAGGGGCGCAAACGCGCTACCGTTCACGGAGACCCACACGGCGCGCACGCCGCTGCGGTCGTCAGAGGCCGTCAGCGGAATCGAAAGCGGGGAGGCGACCGCGCGCGGCGGCGTGGCCAGGCTCGTGCGAGGCGGCTGGTTGTCGATCTGGAACTCGGCGACCTGTCGCGCCGCGTTGCCGGCCTCGTCGACCGCGTCGATCTCGATCGTGCGCCGGCCCGAGGTCCAGGTCAGGGTGTCGACCGTGACAAGCGGCTCCTGGCCGCTGTACAGGACGACGCCGCCGCTTGTCACGGTGAGCCGGGAGAGCGTGAGGTCCTGCGCCTCGACCACGACCGAGCCGCCCGTCCGCACGAAGCCCCCGGAGGCCGGCCGGGTGCGAAGGACCGGCGCGCTCGAGTCGATCGTGAAGGAGCGCACGCCCGTCGCGTTCTCGTTGCCCGCGAGGTCGAAGGCGACGACCCGCCAGTGCCAGATCCCGTCGGGAAGGTCCACCGCGACCTCGGTTGCGCCTCGCACCTCCATCCGGCGGGCGTTTGGCGAGCCCCCCTCGGGGGTCGTGTCGAGCATCACGTGGTAGCCGTCCGTTGCCTCCCGATCGAGGCCGCCCACGTGCGTCCAGGACAGGGTCGGCCGCGCCGTGAGAATGGCGCCGTCGGCGGGCGCGATGAGCTCCGGGCGGCGCGGCGGCGTGTTGTCGACGAACAGTTGCCAGTCGCCCGCGGGGGGGGAGCTTCGGGCGTTGAGGTTCCAGTCGAAAGCGGTCGCCTGGATCTCGTAGCTTCCTTCGGGAAGCGGAAGCGGGCCGCGCCGCTCGAAGACGCTGCCCTCGCCGCGGGAGAGCCGCGTCACGTAGGTGCCGTCGGCGCGCAGCGTCGCGTTTGCGTCGACGGCCACGGAGCGCCGCGTGTGGAGGTCGCGAACGACGATGTCCACGTGATGCACGGCGTCGTCGTCGGAGGCCTCGACCGTGAGGTGGATCGTGCGGGTGGAGCTTGCGGCCAGGCGCTCGACGCCGTCGAGGCGGACGCGCCCGATCGAAGGCGGGTTCGTGTCGACGATCGAGAAAGAGAAGGGCGCGCTCAGGTTGGACGTGCCCGACCCGTCCACGGCGGTCACGCGAAGGGTGAGCTCGCCCGGCGGGAACGGGGCCACGAGCGTGTAGGTGCCGCCCTGGTTTGCGTCGACCGCAAGGGGGCGCATGGGCGCGTCGTCGAGGACGACGATGGGCTCGGGCTCGGAGGGGACGCTTCGCGTGACGGTGGCGCGAACGGCGGCGACGCGGATGTTGTCGAAGACCTCCGCCGAGAGGTTGACGGTCGTGCCGGGCACGTGCGGCTGCGTCCGCGGCGTGACGTTGACGTTGGCGATCTGCGGCGGGACTCCGTCCTGGATGTGGAAGCTTGCCATCTCCGAGAAGGCGCGGAAGCCCGCTCCGTCGACGCCCTCCACGCGGGCGTTCCAGGCGCCCACGAACTCCGTGTGGTTCGGGAACGAGGCGTCAAAGCGCGAGGGCAGGAACGTCGCGTTGAGGAAGGTGAGGTTCGTGGAGAAGTTGAACCAGAAGAGGTCCCCCGTCCGGTTCATGGGGCCCGTTTCCCAGACCGTCCCGTTGTGGAAGGTCCTCGAGACGTTGGCGTAGGCGACAAAGCCGCGGTCGCGCGACACGTCGTCGAACGTGGCGTAGATCGTCACGTTGTTGCCGTCGACGGTCCACGCCTGGCCTGACGGCAGGACCGAGAGGCTCGTGACGCGCGGAGGCGAGAGGTCCGCGAGGAACACGCCGCGCAGCGGCGCGGGCGCAAGCGTGTTGGGCGTGAGGTCCAGGTTTGCGTCGCCCCAGGGCACCCGCAGCTCGGCGTCGATCTCGCCCTCGAAGGCAAGCGTCCGCAGCGCGGTCACGTTCCAGAGCAGCGTGACGTTGCTCCGGCCCGCAACGCGGTCGGTGGTGTCGATCCGCTGGATCGTGAAGCGGTCGCTTAGATCCTCGCTGCCGCCGGCGCCGGCGCGCAGGAGCCGAAGCCGCGGCGCCCCGAGCACGACGTCGGCGTCGCCGGGGTTCTCCAGCCGGACCCAAAGGTCCGTGGCCCGTTGCACGTCCGGAAGCGTGCCGTTGCTGATGGCCTGCCAGGTCGTGTTGGAGGCGTTGTTGGCGGGAAGGCGAAGGACGGCCGGCGAGACGACGTGCAGCGCAAGCGTGCCGTTGAAGGGTCCGGTCGTGGCGTTGCCCTGGAAGGCCGATCCCACGAGGGCGCGCGTGCCGTTGCGGGGGTCGAGCCTGAGGTTGAAGGAGAAGAAGACCGTGTCGTTGGGCGCAATCGCCGCCGCGACGGGGACGGGCGACGTCGTGTTGTCGATGAAGCGGTCGCTCATGCGCACCGTGAGGTTCGCCTGCACCGAGGACAGGGCCACGGACGCGTGGCTCTTCACGGCCAGACGCAGGGTCACCGTCGTGCCGTTGGAGGCCACGAGGTCGCGCGCACCGGCCGGCTCGACGACCAAGAGGGTGGCGGAAAGGACGCGCAGCGAGAGCGGGAGGTCCGACCGGATGCGGTCGAGGGCGGGGCTTTGCGTCTCGATCGTGAGATTGGCCGTTCCGTCCTGGGGGCGCGCGTCGATGTGGGCGACACGAAGCGCAAGCGTGGTCGATTGGCCGCCTGCAAGCCCCGAGCTTCCGACGGGGGCGGAAAACCGCACCCGGTCCGAGCGCGCCGAAACGCTCCAGCCGGAGGGTCCTTGGTGCTCCTGGCCCACCGTGCTGAAGTGGATGCCCGGCGGAGCGAACACCGTCGTCTCGTTGAGGCCAAGCGGCGGCGCACCGCCGTCGTTTTGGACGTTCGTGACGACGACGTGCATCGTCGCGGCCTGGTTCACGAGGAATTCCATGGCGGTCACGTTCGAAACGGCGGGGGCGTGCCCGGCCTGCGCCGAGCCGACGATCAGAAGGACGAGCAGCGCGAGGGCTGCCAACGCAACGAGAAGGAACACGCCAACGTGTCCTCGGAAGGGTTCTGTGCCTTCGACCGCTTCCCCCACGGGGAACTCAACTCCCACCCTGTCAGCCCGCTTCGACCGAGTTCCTCCCAACTCCGTCGGAGCCGCCCCAGGCTCCGTCTGTTCGCTATTAAAAGTTTTGACCATCCGAGGCACAGGGCGCAGGCAATGGAAAGTATATAAAGGCGACCGAGCGCCGCTCTCACGAGAAAACCTTAAATACCACATTCAAAAGCGAGTTATCGGTGGAAGCGACGGCGAGAAAGGGCGCCGACGAGCGCCAGCAGGGCCGCGGCCACGGTCGCCTCCATGGCCGGCAGAGGGTTGCCGGCGGGCGGGGGGACGTCGCGGGCGCGGCCGCCCGTCGTGACGATGCGCAGCGTTGCGGTCGCCACGTTTCCGGCTCCGTCCACCGCTTCGGACTGGATCACGTGCTCGCCAGGCGGGACCTCGCGGGGATCGAGAGACGCCACGTACGGGGCGGCCGTGGCGTTGCCAAGCGACAGGCCGTCGACGCGGAAGCGCACGACCACGACGCCCGAGAGTGCGTCTTCGACCTCGGCAACGACGTTGGCCGTGCTCGCAAGCGTGCTCCCTTCGGCGGGTTGCGAGATTCGCAGCAAGGGAGGCGAGCGGTCGATCGTGACGGACGCGGTCGCCGATTGCGGCGCCGCCTCGGCGTTGCCTGCGCGGTCGAAGGCGGTCGAGCGGAACTCCCACAGACGTCCGTCCTCGGCCGCCAGGCGGTGCACGCCCTCGGCGCGCCGGAAGCTCTCGAGCAGCCGCCACTCCCCCGGGAGCTGCTCGCGCGCGTCCATGTCCCGGCCCCACAGCTCGATGCGGTCCACGCCTGAACCGGGGTCCGAGGCGGCGACCTCCACCGCAAGCTCGCTTGCGTTCACGTGGGCGGGAAGCGGCAGGACACGGGACACCGGCGGGACCGAATCGACCCGGAAGGAGACGTTGCGCTCGGCCTCTTGGTTCCCGGCCGCGTCGACGCCGGCGTAGACAAGCACGAACTGGCCTTCGAGCGGGAAGGCGTGTCGCAGGGCAAGCTCGGAAAGCGTGTGCGTGCGCGGCGCAAGCTGCGTGGCAAAGGTGCGGATGCCGTTGCGATAGAGCGACACGGCCACGCCGGCGTAGCCGCTTGCCGCCTCGCCGGGATCGTCGCCGGTCCAGGTGAGCTGAAGGGCGCCGCGGTGCCATTCCTGCGGCGCAAGCGACGGCTCGAGCGAGAAGGCGGTCGCCGGCGGCGTGACGTCAACGTGGAACGTCCACGATGCGCGGGCGACGTTGCCTGCCGCGTCGGCGAAGGTGACCTCGATCTCGTGCGGGCCCTCGGAAAGATCGGCGGCGCGCGCAAGGATGCGGTTGCCCACGACCGTGGCCGGCTGCGGCACGCGCACCCCGTCGACGCGCACGTCCACGGACGACGCCGGGACGCCTCCCACCTCGACGAACGTGACCTCGATCGCAGGATCGGTGACGTTGACAAAGGTGCCGGGCGCCGGGAGCGTGTCCACCACGGCGGGGGGCGTGGTGTCGACGACGGGCTGGTCCCGCGCCCGGTCGAGGAAATACGCGTCGATCCCGCCGGCGGGCCGCCGGAACGTCCACGCGAGGTGCGAGCGCCCGCCTTCGTCGACGGCCTGGTCGAGGAAGCCCACGCCCGTCGGATGGTCGCTGTAGGCAAGCTGCTGCGCGACCCAGCCGTTGCCGCGTGGCTCCGCGAGCATGGCGGCCGAGCCGTTCGTGCGGAGGACAAACGCCAGCCGAGGCACCGTGCCCGAGACGCCAAGGCTCGGATACGAGGTCGCTCCGAAAGCGCCTTCCACCACCCGAGGCTCGGTCCACTCGCCGTTCTCGTGCGTGAGATAAAAGATGGAACCGAGGGAGACGGACTGCGTGAACGCCATGTGCACCTTTCCGTCGGAACCGGTGGCCAGGGACGACCACGTCGCCGGTCCGCGGTGCGGATTCGAGATCTCGGCCGGCGGCTGCCAGCCTGTTGCCGTGCGGATCGAGGCTTCGACCCGAGCGGCCGACTCGGGCCCTCGGATCGGCGCAGGCTCGTTCGACCGCAGGACGGGTTGGTGCGTCCACGCCGCCACGGGCCGTCCCTGCGCGTCCAGCGTGAGCGCCGGTTCGATCAAGGCCTGGCCCCGCGGGCCTGCGACGCGCTCGGCGGGAAGCCAGCGGCTTCCGTCGTAGCGCGCGTACGAGACGTTGTTGCGATGCGTCCAGAGCACGTGCGCCTGGGGCCCGTCCACCCGAAACGCCGGGCGGTCCTGGTTCGAAAGACCCAACGCGTGGTGCGCCGACCAGTTGCGGCCGTCGGCGGAGATCGCGTGCCAAAGCTCGTACGTTCGCGGCGCGGTCTCCTCGAGCCAGACGGCGTGGATCGTGGCGCCCGAAAGGGCAAGGACGGGAAGCGACGAGTTCGTGGGCGAGCGCGTGAGGTTTCGCAGCGCGCTCCATCCCGAGCCGTCGTTCACGCGGTAGAGGACGTCGCGCGCGGGGAACGTGAGGAGGTCGGACCAGGCGACCACGCTGCGGTGCTCGTTTCCGGCCACGGCGACGCCGCCGGTCACCGAGCCGCGGTTGACGAGGTTGAAGGCGGAAGGGTCCAACGAATCGGAGGCGGCCGGGGGAAGCGTCGCCATGGCGAGGAAGATCGCGGCGAGGAAAACCGTCCGGACGCGCGTCATGCCAGGGCGTCCAAGGCAAGCGACCTACTTGGGGGTTGCGGTCGATCGTGCAAACGCTGGGCGTGACGGAGCGGGAATAAAAAAAAAAGGAAGGGGCAAGGCCCGCGCGGGGCCTTGCCTCCGGACGGTTTCGGTCGTTTCCTAGGCGCCGCAGCGTCCGTCGACGCCGTTCAGCTCCTCGGTGGCCGCATCGTAGGCGAGCGGGTTTGCGAGCTCGGCCGCGTGCGACAGCGAGGCGTCCTGGAACCACAGCCAGGTGTAGTCGCTGATGAGCCGCACGCCGGCGCCGGCGGGCACCGTGTCGCCCTCGACGATGTTGGCGCACACGAGGTACAGACCGGGCGAGGCGTTGGCGTCCTCGAGCACGGTGGCGCGAAGACCGCTCCAGCTGGTCCACGAGGAGCCGGGGAAGTGGCGGAAGTTCTGGTTGCCGCCGCAGCCCTTGGCGAAGTCCTCGTCCCAGCAGAACGCGCTCGTGATGTCGACCGTCTCGGTGGTCTGGACCACGTTGTCGAGCTCGCAGGAGCCCGTGCCGTCGTACGAGGCGCCGTTGCAGAGCACGAAGTCGTATCCGCTCAGGCGGATCAGCGTGATGCTGCTCTCGTACGTCTCGAAGACGGCTTCCATCACGGCCAGGCACTCGGGGTCGGGGTGCGTGCCGGGCGTTCCGACGGGGCGGCCCTCGGAGCCGGACACGACGCCGGGGTCCGTGACGTCGCACTCGTAGTCAGGGTCGTTCGCCAGGGCGTCCTCGCTGGGCACGAACAGGTCGTACAGGGCGCAGACGTCCGGGTCGTTGGGGTCGGCCGCCGGGACGCAGACTTCGACCTGCGTGGGCTTGGATCCGACCGCAACCGTGACCGAGAGCTCGGCGACGCCGTTTACGGTCCAGGCGCCCGTGCGGTTCTCGGCCGGGTACGCCGTGTACTGGTAGTCGAAGGGCCGCTCACCGATGTTGCCCCACTCGAAGCCGCCGGTGGCCATGCTGTAGCGGTCCACCCACTGGTCTTCGACGTAGATGCTGTACTTGTCGCAGCAGCCGCCCTCTTCCATGGGGCGCTCGTCGGCCTCACGGACGCGGCCGTTGCGGGGCTGGCCAAGGTTGCCGTTGCCCGTGCGGCGGTCGGGGGTCGGGCAGTCGGGACCCATGTCGATGTCGGCGTTGCCGCCGAAGTTGTCCGAGCCCTCGTCGTGGACCTGCAGCCAGCCCGTGCGGAAGAAGAACGCCGTCGGGCGCACTGCGCCAAGGACGATCAGGCAGTTCCAGGCGGCGCGGCAGTCGGCCTCGCCGGGCTGGGCGGGCTTGTTGCAGTCCTCCTGGACGCGGTTGCGACAGTCGGGCGGAGCGTTCTCGCCACACTGGGGCTTGTAGTTGGCGTCCCCGTGCATGTCGGTCCAGGTGCGGTCGTAGTAGCCCGTGCCAAAGTCGCCCTGGCGGTGCTCTACCTGCGAGGCGGGGTTGAAGTAGAACAACCCCACCGTCAGTCGGTCGTCGTTGAACTCGCCGTCGTAGATGTCGGCGGTGGCCGGGGGAACGGCCATAATCAGAGCGGTCAAAAAGACCGCGCCCATCGTCAATTGTGCCTTCATTCAAACAAACCTCCCGATAACCTCCCGTTACGGGCACGCCCGCACCTTCGTTCGGATTCTTAAAGCCTTTCGCGGCAGCGTATTCGCCAAACGGTCGGATCGTCGGCGGAGGAGCTTCTCGACAGACGATCTCCTGAGGAAGCCATATGAGTGAGCATGCTGGCGGATCAGGGCTGCCCGATTTTCCGCCGGAGGACCGTGGCGACAAGGACCAGGCCGCCCACGGCGACGAGGACGTCGAAGCCTGGAAGGAAACTCCCGCCCGGAGGCGTCGTCGCGTTGTCCCGTGGGCGCCCTCCCACCGTCGTCAGCCGGAACGCCACGGAGCCCACGTTTCCAGCCGCGTCCAGCGCTTCCACCGTCACGACGTGGTCACCCGCGGGAACCTCGCGCGGGTCGATGGCCGCCACGTAGGGGGGCGAGGTCGCGTTGGCAAACGCGTTCCCGTCGAGGAGGAAGCGCACGCGCGTCACGCCGGAAACGGCGTCGCTTGCGTCGACGATCACGCTCGTCGTGGTCGAGATGGTGCTTCCGTCCCCCGGCTGCATCACGCGCACGGAGGGTGCCGTCCGATCGACGACGAGGGAGGCCCTGGCCGCAGGCGGCGCGGATTCCGCGTTGCCGGCGCGGTCCCGCGCGACCGTGTAGAACTCCCACAGCCGTCCGTCGGGGGACGCGAGCCGGTGCGCGCCTTCGGCCGACGCAAAGGCCTGCAGGAGCCGCCAGTCGCTGGGAAGTTGCGCCCGCGCGTCCATGTCGCGCCCCCAAAGCTCGAGGCGCTCGATGCCCGCGCCCTGGTCGGTGGCCGACACCTCGACGGCGAGCTCGGCGGCGTTCGAGACGGCGGGGAGCGGCAGCACGCGCGAGGTGGGCGCGATGGAGTCGACCTGGAAGGTGACGTTGCGGGGCGCCTCGGCGTTGCCGGCCGCGTCGGTGCCCGCGTAGAGGAGCACGAAATGGCCCTCGAGCGGGAAGGCGAAACGCGAGGCCAGCTGCGAGAGCGCGTGCGTCCCGGGCGCAAGCTGGGAGGCAAACGCGCGTTGCCCGTTGCGGTAGAGCGTGGTGGCCACGCCCGCGTATCCGCTTGCGCCTTCGCCCGGATCGAGGCCCTGCCAGGTGAGCTGCACGCCGCCCCGGTGCCACTGGCCGGCGGACAGCGGGGGTTCGAGGACAAGGTTGGTGGAAGGCGGCGTCACGTCCACGTGGAACGTCCACGTCCGCTCGATGCGGTTGCCGGAGAAGTCGGCGAACGAGAAGTCCACCGTGTGGGGCCCCTCCGCAAGGCCGCGGACCTCGGCGGCGACGCGACCATCCTGGACGGTTGCGTTCGTAACCGGCACGTCGTCGACAAGCAGCCGGAGGGAGGAGGCGTCCATGGTGCCGATCTTGAGGTAGAGGACCTCGATGCGCACCGTCGAGGAATTCAAGAACGAGCCGGGCGAAGGGCGCACGTCGGCGATCGTAGGCGGTGAGGTGTCGACCACAAGAGCATCGTGGGCGCGTTCGTAGTAGAAGACGTCGACGGAGCGGTTGGGCGGCTGGTAGGTCCAGACGACGCGCGAGTGGCCCTGCGCGTCGCGGATGTGGTCGATGAAACCCACGCCCAGCGGGTTGTCGCTGTAGGCGAGCGTCTCGGACACCCACGAGTTCCCCCGCTCCTCGGCGAGCACGGCGGCCGATCCGTTCGTGCGGTGGACAAAGGCGATGCGGACGGTTCCTCCCCCCACGGCGATGCGCGGGTACGTGCCGCTCCCGTGCGTGCCTTCGATGACGTGGGGAACCGTCCACTGGTCGGTCTCGCGAACCGCCCACAGGACGACGCCCCGGGTGAGCACCTGGTGGAAGGCCACGTACAGGGTGCCGTTGTTGGCGCGCCACAGCGACGGGTCCGTGGCGGAGCCGCGCTGCGGGTTCGACAGCAGGAAAGGCGTTTCCCAACCGGTGGCCAATCGCACGGCCGTCTCCACGCGCGCGGCCTCCTCCGGGGTTTCGACGGGCTCCGAGGAGCGCACGACGGGCTTCCACGTCCAAGCGACCAAGGGTCGCTGCTCCCGATCGAGCGCGAGGGCCACCGACAAGAACGCTCCTTCCCGCGGCGAGCCCGAGGCCGGCTCCGGAGGGAACCAGCGCGCTCCGTTCCACCGCGCGTACCACACGCGGTCGCCGGCGGCCCACACCGCGTGGAGGCTCTCCTCGGGCCCGGCCACGAGGGCCGGCCGCAGGATCACGCCCTCGCCAAGCACGGTCGGGGCCGTCCAGTTCTCGCCGTCTCGCGTGTGCGCGGTGCGAACCTCGGGCAGGCGCGCGCTCGACACGTCCTCGATCCAGAGGGCGTGCAAGGCGCCCGCCGAGAATGCAAGCGCTGGCAGCCACGAGTTTGTCGCCGTCGCCGTGAGGTTGCGCGCGCGGCCCCAGGGACCGTCGTCGACGCGGATCCGGTAGTGCACGTCCCACGCGCGGAAGGAGGCGTTCTCGTTCCAGGCGACGACCGTCCAGCTCGCGTTGGCCGCGACGGCCGGACCGCCCACGGTGAGCACGCGGTTGGAGGCGTTCACGACGCCCGACGCAAGGAAATCCGAATCCGCGGGCGGGACCCAAGGCGTGACGAGGACGAGGAGGACCGTCGCCGCAAGTGCCGCGCGCCTCACGCCGCCCGCCTCCTCCACGCGGCCACGACGGCGACGGCGCCCAGCGCCGCGGCCACGACAACAAGCGGCAAGAGGTTTGGCGGCTCGGGGGGCGCGGTCCTTGTCTCCATCGTGGAGAAAATGTCGTTCAGGTCGCGCGCCACGACGTAGCGACCCCAGCGCGAGAAGAGGTCGCCCGCGCTCTGCGAGAGCGTCGACGGCGGCGCGCCCTGGAGGAATTCGAGTGCAAAGCGCATGTGGTTGTACGCCTCGAGGGCAACGAGGCCGGCCGCCCCCAAGCCGCGTGCCGCGTCGACGTGGTCGTCGGTGAGGTTGGCGGCCAGGCGGCGGGCGTAGCCGGCGAGCGTCTCGCCGGAGCTCTCGTAGCGCGACTCGACGAGCTCGCGGATGTACTGCTGGTGAAGATCCAGGGTGTGGGAAAGCGACAGCGCGCCGGAGCCGTTGCCAAGCGCGAGGCTCTGACGTGTCCAATTGCCCGACGTGTCCCAGCCCGGCGGTCGCACGGCGGCGGCAAGGAGCGCGCCGGGCGCGACGCGGACGACGGCGGACGACTCCACGGCCTCGGTGAGATTGAGGACGCCGTCGGCAAACGTCGCGCGCCCGAAGGCAAGATGCGCCAGGCGAAGCGCTTCGCGCGCCCTCGCGTCCGTCGGAGCGTCCGACAGGTAACCTTCCCGCGCCCACGCGACCACGGCGTAGTTCGCGTGCATGCCGTAATGCGAGGCGTAGAGGACGTACTCGAGGGCGGCCAGGCCCGTGAGACGGGATTCGAGTGCAAGCAAGCGTGCGTGGAGGGCGTCCAGGCGGTCGTGCGTCGCCTCGGCCACCGCGCGCGCCCGCTCGAGCATCGCCCGCGGCGCAAGCGCGCCCTCGGACGCCCGCAATCGCACGGTCTCGGCGTACGCAATCCCGTTCCACGCGTGCTCGGCGGCAAGCGCGGCGTAGCCGGCGGAAAGGATCTCCTGCGATTCGTTCGCGTGGGCGCGCACCTGCGAGGCCTGGGGAAGCGCGCGGCGCTCGGCGTCGTCGGCAGCGCGGACGAGCTCCCCGACCGAGGAGGACGCCAGGACGGAAAGGGC
>DATLFM010000034.1 GCA_035541015.1 Candidatus Thermoplasmatota archaeon | reverse complement strand
CGGTGCACGTCCTGGGGGTGTGACGCGTGCCAACGATGGTCGGGCTCCACCTGCCCGCCTGGGAGGTGACGGCCGGGGAGCTCTCCTCGCACGGCGTCTCCGTTCCGCGTGGCGTCCAAGCCGTTCACCGAATGCACGTCCGCCTCGGGCGTGTCGAGCGCGACCGAGAGCGCGCGCGAGGAAATGGAGGAGGTGGCCGCAACAAAAAGAGCCATGGGCGCCGTCGCGCCCCTTGCCTGCCGTGCTGCCGAAATCGCCATGGTCGTGCAGTCCTCGTCGTACGCGGCCACGCGAACGGCTTGGACGCCACGCGGAACGGAGACGCCGTGCGAGGAGAGCTCCCCGGCCGTCACCTCCCAGGCGGGCAGGTGGAGCCCGACCATCGTTGGCACGCGTCACACCCCCAGGACGTGCACCGCGCACGTCGCTCCGCTTCCGCCCACGTTGTGGCACAGCGCCGTCTCCGCGTCTGGAACCTGCCTCTTGCCGGCGCGCCCCCGCAGTTGCAGGAAGGCTTCGACGGCCTGTGCGGCGCCCGTGGCGCCAAGCGGATGGCCCTTGGCCTTGAGACCACCGGAGGGGTTCACGACAAGATCTCCGCCGTAGTCTCCGCGCTTCTCGAGGGCAAAGGAACCGCCCTGCCCTTTGGCGCACAATCCGAGGTCCTCCGTCGCGAGGATCTCGGCGATCGTGAAGCAGTCGTGGACCTCGGCAAGGTCGAGCTCCTGCGGCCGCACGCCCGCCCTTCGGTACGCCTCGCGCGACGCCGCAACGGTCGCATCCAGGCGCGTGAGCGAGGGGCGGTCGTGCACGGCGATGTGGTCCGTGGCGGCGCCGGCGCCTTCGATCCAGACGGGCGTGTCGGTGAACTCGCGCGCTTTGGCCTCGCTCGCCACGAGAACGACCGCGGCGCCGTCGGTCGTCGAGCAGCAGTCGAACAGACGCAAGGGCTCGGCGACAAACGGCGAGGAAAGCGCCTGCTCCATCGTGATGGCCTTCTGGAACTGGGCGTTCTCGTTCCGCGCCCCGTGCGCGTGGTTCTTCACGGCCACGGCCGCGAGCGACTCGGGCTTCGTGCCGAACTCGTGCATGTGGCGGCTTGCGAGCAGCGCGTACACGCCGCTGAACGTGAGCCCGGCCAAGCGCTCCCACGGCGTGTCGCCCGAAGCGCCAAGCCAATACCGCTGGTGGATCGGCGGAAGGTCATTCATCTTCTCGACGCCGCCCACGAGCGCCACGTCGATCTCCCCCGAGCGGACGGCAAGGTACGCGTCGCGAAGGGCAAAGCCGGAGGATGCGCACGCGTTCTCCACGCGGCGCGCGGGCACACCGCGCAGCCCCACGTGCTCGACCCACAGGGAGGCGGGGTTTCCGATCTGCGAGCCGCCGAAGGACATGCTGCCGACGTAGGCCTCCTGCACGAGGCGGGCCTCGAAGTTGCGGTCGACCGTGGACGCCGCGCGCGCGAAGGCTTCCGCGAAGAGTTCCTTGGCGCCCTCCGGGCGTGCGCCGAAACGGCTCATGCCGGCGCCCACGATGGCGACCCTGCTCATCGGAGCCGAACCGGATTCCAAACTTAAATGCACGCGCGGCGTTTGCGGGCCGATGCTGTCCTACCGCATCGCCATGCCCCGCCCGAAGGACCACCTCTTCCACGTGGAACTTCGCGTGAAGGACCCGGGCGAGCGGCTCGTCCTTGCGATGCCGGTGTGGGCGCCGGGCAGCTACCTTGTCCGTGAGTTCTCGCGGAACGTCCGCGAGCTTTCGGCGTCGGATTCCCGCGGCCGCGCGCTCGCGACGCGGAAGGTCGCCAAGAACCGATGGGCGGTCCAAAGCAAGGACGCGCGCGAAGTCGTCGTGCGGTACACGGTCTACGCGAACGAGCTTTCCGTCCGCACATCGCACCTCGACGCCTCGCACGGCTACTTCAACGGCACGAGCGTCTTCCTGTTCCCGGTCGGGCGCACGGAGGAGCCCTGCCGACTGCGCGTGCAGGCGCCGCGCGGGTGGAGGACATCCATTGCGCTGCCGCGGCGCGGCGGCGGCTTCCTCGCGCGCGACTACCACCAACTCGTCGACTCGCCCTGCGAGGTGGGCCTGCACCGGGTCGTGCGCTTTCGCGTGCGCGGCGTGCCGCACGAGCTTGCCGTGTGGGGCCGCGGCAACGAGAGCCTCCCGCACCTTGCGCGCGACGTGGCGCGCGTGGTCGAAGCCAACGCGCGGGTTTTCGGCGGCCTTCCGTACGAGCGCTACCTGTTCCTGCTGCATCTCGTCGACAAGGGGGCCGGCGGGCTCGAGCACGAGGACGCGTGCTCGCTCCTCGTCGACCGGCACGCGTTTGCGCCGCGCAAGCGGTACGAGGACGTGCTCGACCTCGTGGCGCACGAGCACTTCCACGCGTGGAACGTGAAGCGCCTGCGCCCGCTTGCGGCCTACGACTACGAGCGGGAGAACTACACGACGCAGCTCTGGCAGTACGAAGGCGTCACGACCTACTACGCCGCGCAGGCGATCCTGCGTGCGGGGCTTCGCAGCGAGGAGGACCATCGCAAGCTTCTCGCCGAGCGGATCGGGCGCTTCGACGCGACGCCCGGGCGGCGTCGACAGAGCCTCGACGAGTCGAGCTTCGACGCGTGGATCAAGTTCTACCGCCCGGACGAGGACAGCCCCAACAGCGGCGTGAGCTACTACCAGAAAGGCTCGCTCGTCGCGCTTCTTTTGGATCTCGAGATCCGCCGCCGCACGAGGGGCCGCCGCTCGCTCGACGACGCGTTGCGCTTGCTGTGGCGGACCTTTGGCAAACGACGCATCGCGACGTCCGAGGACGATTTCTGGCGCGCCGCGCAGGAGGTCGCCGGCGGATCCCTCGAGGCCTTCCGCCGCCGCTACGTGCGGAGAACGGACGAGCTCGACTGGAGCGTGCTTTCCACCGTGGGCCTTCGCCTGTCCAAGGGCGACGGGAAGCCGCCCCCGCGGCCCGAGTGGCGTCCGCGGCGCGACGGCCGATGGCCGGCCGATCCGGCGCGCGCCGCGCGACCGCGCGCATGGCTTGGCCTTCGGCTGCGGGAGGGAACGAAGACGACGGTCGAGAACGTGTTCGACGGCTCGCCGGCGCAAGAGGCGGGCGTTGCCCCCGGCGACGAGCTTGTGGCCTTGGACGGCTTCCGCGTCGTATCGCTGGAGGAGCGGATCGCGGAGCGGTTCCCCGGCGACCGCGTCGAACTCACCGTGTTTCGGCGGGACGAGCTTCTGGGCCTGCCCGTGGTGCTCGCAACCGCGCCCCCGGCCGCGTACGAGATCGTTCCCGTCGCGTCGGCCCGCACGCGGGCCCGTCGATCGTTCCGCGACTGGTCGTCCGTCCCCTTTCCCGCCAAGGATAAATAGTGGCAGCCTTTTGTGGCAGCCGAGCCCCATGGCGATGCAATCCGAGCCGCGGTTCGTCGACAAGGCCTGGGACACGCAGGCCCGCCTCGAGTCCCGGTTCAAGCACATGGGCAAGGGCCGCTACGGCCGCGTCCTGAAGATGGCGCGAAAGCCGGACTCGGAGGAGTTCGCGCGGAACTCCAAGGTGACGGCCGTCGGGATCGCCGTCATCGGCGGGCTCGGGTTCGTGATCTTCCTCATCATGGACAAGCTGCCGCCGCTGCTTGGCCTCTGAGGCGCAACGCCTAAATAGGCCCACCCGTCTGTCGAACCCACCTTTTTGGTGTTTTCCATGGCCGACGAGGCAAAGCCGGACGCCGAGATCGACAAGGGCATCCTCGCCCTCAAGACCACCATCAACCAAGAGAAGATGGTGGCCCAGATGGTCGTCACGAAGGCGAGCAAGGGAAAGGCCGACGTGTACGCCGTGCTGGCGCCGGCGGAGCTTCGCGGTTACGTGCTCATCGAGGCCAAGGAGCGCGACATCGTGGAGCGCCTCGTCAAGGGCATTCCCCACGCGCGAGGCCTCGTCGACGGCACGACCTCGCTTTCGCAGGTCGAGCACTTCCTCACGCCCAAGCCCTCCGTCTCGGGCATCGCCGAGGGCGACATCGTGGAGCTCATCGCCGGCCCGTTCAAGGGCGAGAAGGCGCGCGTGCAGCGCATCGACGAGGGCAAGGAGGAGATCACCGTGGAGCTCTTCGAGGCCATGGTGCCCATCCCCGTCACGGTGCGCGGCGACAACGCTCGCGTGCTGGAAAAGAAGGAGAAGGCGAAGTAGGTCGGATCAATAGAAGAAGGCCACCGACCACGCGACCGTCCCCGAGCCGTCCAAGGGCACGAACCGCACCGTCCACGTGCCAGGCAGCAGACCCGAGCGATGAAGCTCGGTCCCCGGCTCGCCCGCGACGGGGCCCCGCTCGAGGAAGGTGCCGTCGGGACCGTGCAACTCGATGCGCACGGTCGCGTTGCCCTCGCCCGGCGACGCCTGCGCCCACACGCCCCGGTTCCACGAGGAGTTCACCGGGAACGTGACGTTCCACGGTCCGCCCGGCAGCCGCGCCTCTCCGTCGCGCGAGAGATCGTCGAGGGCGTGCCGGCCGGCGAGGGTTTCGGAGCGTAGCACGCGCAGGTCCGTGCCGTTCCACGCTGCGCGAAGACTTCCGTCGCCGAGCCTACGTACCTCCATCGTCGCGTTCTCGCCCAACGCCCGCACGTCCATCTCGGCTTCCAGACGGGCGGCGCTTCCGGCGAACTCCAGCCGAAGCTCGTGGAAGAGGTACACGAGGAGCGGCCCCCGCGCCGCGTCGGGCCCGATCGCCGGCACGTCCACCCACGGCACGATTGCGCAGGAAAGCGCCGTGCGCAGGCCTCCCGTCCGGAAGCGCGCCTTTTCCAGCGCGTCGTCGAAACCCTCGACGCGCAACGTAAGCTGCGTTTCGGGGAATTGTGGGCACGTGCCGATCGGCGGGGAGAACGGCGGCACGACGCAGCCGGCGAGGAGGACGGCCGCAAGGGCCAGGAACGCCGCCGCTTGCATGCCCATCATTCGGACCGGCGGGATTTAAAGTCGCGCTCAAGCATGCTCGTCGCGTAGATGTCCGAGCTCTCCGACCTGGGCTTCGTCCGCGACCTTGCCATCGTGCTCGTGGTCGCCGCGGTCACGTCGCTTGTCGCGCACCGCACGCGCCAGCCGGTGGTCCTCGGCTACATCCTCGCGGGGCTCCTCGTCGGGCCGTACCTCCTGCCGTCGCTTGGCGTTCCCTTCGCGCCCGTCTCGGACGTCGCGGCGATCGAGACCCTCGCCGCGCTTGGCGTCGTCTTCCTGCTCTTCTCGATCGGCCTCGAGTTCAACCTGCGCAAGCTGCGCGCCGTGGGCGGCGCGGCCTTGGCCGTGGGCGCGGCGGAGATCGGGTTCCTGCTCGTCGTGGGCTACCTGCTTGGCCAGGGGCTCGGCTGGAACCCCGTCGACAGCCTGTTCCTCGGGGCCGTGCTGTGCGTCACCTCCACGGTCGTCGTCGTGAAGATCGTGCAGGAGCGGGGCGAGGCCGGCGAGGACTACGCCCAACGGCTCATCGGCATCCTGCTCGTCGAGGACATCGCGGCCGTCGTCATCATCTCGCTCCTGCCGCGCGCCGTGGTCGGCGTGGTCGAGGTGGGCGAGCTTGGGGCCATCCTCCTCCAATTCGCGCTGTTCGTGCTCGTGCTCCTCATCGTGGGCCTGCTCGTCGTGCCCCGCCTGGTCGACCGGGTGGTCGCCACGCGTCGCGACGAGGTCATCACGCTGCTGGCGCTTGGGCTGTGCCTGGGCGGCGCGCTCTTGGCCGCCGGGCTTGGCCTCTCGGTGGCGCTTGGCGCCTTCCTGCTTGGAGCCCTCACCGCCGAGTCGCGCGGCTGGCGCGACATCGAGCACGCCTTCGCGCCCGTGCGCAACATGTTCACGGCCGTCTTCTTCGTGTCCATCGGCATGCTCGTCGACACGCGTCTCCTGCCCGGCTACGGACTTGCCATCGCGGCCGTCCTCGTGGTGCTCGTCGTCGCGAAGTTCTCGATCCTCTCCGTCGCGCAGCTGTCCGTGGGCGCCTCGCCCCGCACGGCCGTCAAGACCGGCGCGGCCTCGGGCAACATCGGCGAGTTCTCGTTCGTGATCGCAAGCCGCGGCCAGCAGCTTGGCCTTGTCTCCGCCCACCTCTTTCCCATCACGGTCGCCGTCGCGGCGCTGTCGTCGCTCGTCACGCCGTACCTCGTGGCGGGCTCCGACCGGATCCACGGCGCGCTTGCGCAACGATCGCCGGCGGCGCTTGGGGCCCACCTTTCCGCCTACCAAGCGTGGCTTCGCGCGCGCCGGTCGTCGGGCGAGGGTTTTGAACGCCTGCGCGCGACCTCGCAGCGCGTGGCCATCAACGCCGGAATCGTCGTCGCGCTCCTTGTCATGGCAGGCGTGCTCACGCGGCTCCTCTTCGAAGGCATCCGCTTTGGGCCCGTGGCCGGCCCGCTCAGCCTGGCGGCCCTGTGGATCGTCTTTGGCGTCCTTGCGATCCCAAGCGCCTATCGCATCGCGACGGGCCTTCGCGACCTCTTTGCCGAGGCCGCCGAGCCTCGCACGGGACTTGGTCCGGCGCTCGTGTACTCGGCGTTTGTGGCCGTCACGGCGCTTGCCCTGGCCGTGGCCTTGGGCCTCCTGCTCGGCCCGCTTTGGCGCGACCTTCCGCCGCTTTCCGTCGCGGCCTTTGTCGTCTCGAGCGTGGCCCTAGCGTCGGTCCTCCTGTGGCGCGCGCTCTCCCGCCTGCATCGCCATTGGGAGGAGACACTGCGGAGCGCCTTGGGCGAGGAGGTTCCCCGCAAGGAGCTGTTTGCCCTCCTCCGCGACTATCCTCTCGATCTGTCCGTGGATCGTGCGACCGTGGCGCCGGCAAGCCAGGTTGCCTACCGCACGATCGGCGAGATCGACCTCAAGCGCCGCACGGGCGCGACGATCGCCGGCGTGCAGCGGCAGCACATGCTTCTGGCCCCTCGCGCCACGACCGTCGTCGCCCCCGGCGACGTGCTCGTGCTCGTCGGCGAGCCCTCGCAGCTGGCCGGCGCCAAGGGATATCTCTCGGCCAAGCGGGTCGACGAGCCCGTGCCCATGGCCGTGCGCGAGCTGCGCGTGGCGCAGACCTCCGCGTTGGCCGACCTCACGCTTGCGGCCACGCAGCTGCGCTCGCGGGCCGGGGTCACGGTCCTGGCGCTGCGCCGGCGAGGCGAGGTCCTGGCGAACCCGGATCCCTCGATGCGCATCGAGCCCGACGACGTGCTCATCGTGCTCGGCGACGAGGAGGCGATCCTGCGCGCCGCCGGGCTCGTGGGCGCGCCGGAAGACAAAGACGCATCGAAACTGCCGCACGAGTCCGGCGCGGGAAGGAAATCTTAAGTACGACTCCCGGCATCGCCCCCCGGTTTCCATGGTCGACGCTTCCGTCGCCTCGTGGGGTCCCCTCGCGGGGATCGCCGCGGGTTTTGTGGCCATTCTTGCCGCCGCCATGCTCGCCGCGCGCGTCATGCGCCTGCCCGCGGGCAACGACCGCATGCGCGAGATCAGCCAGGCCGTGCGCGAGGGCGCCATGGCGTTCATTCGCGTGGAGTACCGCGTCGTGGCCGTGATTGGCGCCATCCTGGCGGTCCTGTTCCTGGGCGTGGGCGTTGCCACGGGCGAGGCCTTCTGGACCTACACGGCCATCGGCTTTGTCACGGGCGCCGTCCTCTCGGGCTTCGCCGGGTACCTTGGCATGTCGATCGCGGTACGCGCCAACGCGCGCGTGGCCGAATCCGCGCGCCAAGGTCTTGCCTCCGCGCTTTCGGTTTCCTTCCAGGCCGGCGCCGTGAACGGGCTTGCGGTCGTGGGTCTTGGCATCCTTGGCGTGGCCGGGCTGTACCTGGCCCTTCGCGCCACGCTTCCGGCGCAGGCCGTTCCGCTGAACCTCATCGGGTTTGCCTTCGGGGCTTCCCTCATCACGCTCTTTGCCAGGATCGCGGGCGGGATCTACACGAAGGCCGCCGACGTGGGCGCCGATCTTGTGGGCAAGGTCGAGGCGGGCATCCCCGAGGACGACCCCCGCAACCCCGCGGTCATCGCCGACAACGTGGGCGACAACGTGGGCGACTGCGCGGGCATGGGCGCCGACCTGTTCGAGACGTACGTCGTCACGATCGTCGCATCCATGGCGCTTGCGGCCACGGCGACCGTGTTCGGCGCGCGGGTGGGCGACGCCGCCCTGGGCGAGGTCGGCATCCTCTTCCCCCTCGTGCTTGGCGCCTTTAGCATCCTCTCCTCGATCGTGGGCATCTTCTTTGTTCGGCTGCCCGCAAGCCAGGACATCATGCGCGCGCTCTACCACGGCGTGATCGCGACGGTCGCCATCTCCGCGGTCGGGTTCTACGTCCTCACGGTGCCGGTGCTGGGCCTGCCGATCCAGCTGTACTTTGCAAGCCTCATCGGCCTTGCGCTCGTCCTCGCGCTCGTCTTCGTCACGGACTACTACACGAGCAAGAGCTTCGCGCCCGTCAAGGGCATCGCCGACGCCTCGACGACGGGACCGGGCACGAACATCATCCAGGGCTTGGCCGTGGGCCTGGAAAGCGTGGCGTTGCCTACGTTCCTCATCGTGGTGGGCCTTCTTGCCTCCTACGCGCTTGGCGCCTCGGCGGGCCCGGGGCTTGGCCTCTACGGCATCGCAGTCGCCGCCACCGGCATGCTCTCGGTCGCCGGCATGGTCGTGGCGCTTGACACCTACGGCCCCATCACGGACAACGCGGGCGGCATCGCCGAGATGAGCGAGCTTCCAAAGGACGTCCGCAAGGTCACCGACGCCCTCGACGCCGTCGGCAACACGACAAAGGCCACGACGAAAGGCTACGCCATCGGGTCGGCCGCACTTGCCGCGCTTGTGCTCTTTGCCGACTTCGTGGACCACGCAAGCGAGGCCGCGATCGCCCGCGGCACGCTTGCCGCCGGCACGCATCTTTCCTTCGAGATCTCGCATCCGGCCGTGCTGGCCGGGCTTCTCCTGGGCGGCGCCGTCGTGTTCCTGTTCGCGGCCTACGCCATGCGCGCCGTGGGACGCGCGGCCAAGGCCGTCGTCGAGGAGGTCCGGCGGCAGTTCGCCGACGGCCAGATCATGGCGGGCCGCCGAAAGCCCGAGTACGGGCCCGCCGTGGAGATCGTGACGAAGGCCGCGCTTCGCGAGATGATCGTTCCCGGCTCGCTCGCCGTGCTGGCCCCGCTTGCCATCGGCTTTGTGCTGGGCCCGCTTGCCCTTGGGGGCTTCCTCATCGGCATCATCGTGGCGGGCCTCATGATGGCGCTTCTCATGGCCAACGGCGGCGGCTCGTGGGACAACGCAAAGAAGCTCATCGAGGAGGGCATCCACGGCGGCAAGGGCAGCGACGCCCACAAGGCGGCCGTCGTGGGCGACACCGTGGGCGACCCCTTCAAGGACACGGCGGGCCCCGCGATCAACCCGCTCATCAAGGTCATGAACACGATCGCCGTGATCTTCGCGGGGCTCGTGGTGGCCTACCAGATGGTGGCCTTCTAGGCGATCACCCGACGGCAAGCGCCGCCGAGCGCTCGTTGTTGGCCTCGTTCGATTCTCGCACCTGCGAGACCGCGTCCGCGCGGGCGACAAACGCGTGGCCTCCGGTTACCGAGCGCCACACGAAGGACACGTCCGTCCATGCGCCGCCGGCAAGCGCGGGAACGTCGGCCCCGGCCGCAAGCGTGCCGTCCACGCGCAGATCCAGCCGCGATGCGCCGGCTGCGCTTGGGCCGGCGTTGCGCACGCGAACCGTCACCTCGACGTCCTGTCCTGCGACCGGGCTTGGCGGCAAGAAGGAGACGGAATCGACGACGAGGTCGGGCAGCCGCGCGAGTGCGGCGAGCACGGCCGCTTTCGCGTCCACGAGGCCGTGGCCCTTGTCGAAGCTCGACAGGCTGTCGGGGTTCGTGGGATCGGCCGCGTAGGGCGCCCCGCTTGCGAACTTGAACGCCGTCGTCTCGAGGAGGTGCTCGATCTGCGCCGGCGTGAGATCCGGATTCGCCTGCCGCACGAGCGCGACGACGCCCGCCACGTGGGGCGCCGCCATCGAGGTGCCCGTCTTCGTCACGTACCACGGGTTGCCGCCGTCGCTTTGGAAGTCCGGCGCGACCGTGGGGCCCGGCGAGAGGGTCCACGTGCCACGGGATGGCTCGCCGGCAAAATGCGGCGCGAGCGGAACGTCCGTCGCGCAGCCGCTCGTGCACGGGAACCGGACCTTGACGGTGGCCGTCGTTCCCGCGGGGCTCGTGAGTTGGACCGTGATCGGATTGCCCGTTCCGCTGGCCTTGGTGAGCCGCACGTGGTCGTCCGGGCCCACGACGGGTCCGCCCAGGGGGCTTGCGGGCGTGTGGAACGCCATCGCGGACGCTTCGGCCGCGTTCACGCCGTAGACGAGGACGAGGGGCTGGGTGACAAACGCGTTCCGGTGCGCGTTGTAGATCACGATCGGCCGCGTGTACAGGATCCAGTCGATGGCCTGCGAGGGCCCCATCGTGCCCCCGACGCGGAACGAGACGTCGCCCGAGTGCTGGTTGATCGCGTTGCCAAACGGGTTGCCGTCGCCGCCGCCGGCCCAGTCGAGCGCCTTGCCCGCCCAGCCCAACGGACCCGTGAGGCCAAACGCGGCGCGGATGGTCGTGCCGGGGGCCGAGAGGTCGGGCCAGGTGGACGGCGAGATGGAGGCGCCGCGGCTCGACGAGGGCGCAAGCGCCCCGTTGCGACCGCCGCGGACGGCGTCGTCGTCGTAGTTGGCAACGGCAAGGTTGCCTGGGATCGGGTTCTTCGCGTAGGCGTTCACGTTGTCGATCGTGCCGTCGCCGCCGTCGTTGCCCGCCGCCCAGACGACGACCACGCCGGCCTGCACGAGCGCCGTCGCAAGCTTGCTTGAGAGGAGATT